>NZ_JAYQWM010000010.1:0-95275 GCF_036662595.1 Escherichia sp. Lx600-2
AATCGGTGGAGCTGCATGACAAAGTCATCGGGCATTATCTGAACATAAAACACTATCAATAAGTTGGAGTCATTACCCGTCCAGAGAACGTTGAATATTATGTAATTTTCCTGTAATTGCCAGCGATTGTTTAAGGTGCTGCAAGAGAGCTGTCGCCTGCAAAGAAGGTTTAGTGATCAACAATAATGTATGACCATGAATACTATGGACTTCATTAAACATGATGAAACCCCGCTTTTTTATTGATCGCACACCTGACAGCTGCCTCTAAAATAGAAGCACCAGAAGTACTGACAGATGTTGGACTGCTGTGTGTAGTAATAAATCAGCCCTAAATGGGTAAAATATAAAACTAATGGATTACATCTGATTTCAATCTAGCCATTACAAATCTTAAATCAAGTGTTAAACATGTAACTAAATGTAACTCGTTATATTAAAATGTTAACTTTAAGGTTTTATTAAGTTTAGGAATGATAGAAAAGTTGTACATTTTGTTTTTATTGCACAATTTTAAAAAATCATACAAATGGTGCTAACTTACTAATAATGCATATAAAAAATATTTCGGTGTAGTCCTTTCGTCATGTAAAACGTTCTTGTTTTTTCTCCACACCACCGTGGACAATTTTTTACTGCAAAAAGACGAGGTTTGTCACGGCTTGTGCGCAAGACATATCGCAGCAATCAGCGACGGGCAAGAAGAATGACTGTCTGGTGTTTTTTGCTAGCGGAAAACGGAGATTTAAAAGAAAACAAAATATTTTTTGCGTAGATAACAGCGTATTTACGTGGGTTTTAATACTTTGGTATGAACAAAAAAAGAAAAATACAACGCGCGGGTGAGTTATTAAAAATATTTCCGCAGACATACTTTCCATCGTAACGCAGCGTTAACAAAATACAGGTTGCGTTAACAACCAAGTTGAAATGATTTAATTTCTTAAAAGTACGACCAGGTCCAGGGTGACAACATGAAAAACAAATTGTTATTTATGATGTTAACAATACTGGGTGCGTCTGGGATTGCAGCCGCAGCAGGTTATGATTTAGCTAATTCAGAATATAACTTCGCGGTAAATGAATTGAGTAAGTCTTCATTTAATCAGGCAGCCATAATTGGTCAAGCTGGGACTAATAATAGTGCTCAGTTACGGCAGGGAGGCTCAAAACTTTTGGCGGTTGTTGCGCAAGAAGGTAGTAGCAACCGGGCAAAGATTGACCAGACAGGAGATTATAACCTTGCATATATTGATCAGGCGGGCAGTGCCAACGATGCCAGTATTTCGCAAGGTGCTTATGGTAATACTGCGATGATTATCCAGAAAGGTTCTGGTAATAAAGCAAATATTACACAGTATGGTACTCAAAAAACGGCAATTGTAGTGCAGAGACAGTCGCAAATGGCTATTCGCGTGACACAACGTTAATTTCCATTCGACTTTTAAATCAATCCGATGGGGGTTTTACATGAAACTTTTAAAAGTAGCAGCAATTGCAGCAATCGTATTCTCCGGTAGCGCTCTGGCAGGTGTTGTTCCTCAGTACGGCGGCGGTGGCGGTAACCACGGTGGTGGCGGTAATAACAGCGGCCCGAATTCAGAGCTGAATATTTATCAGTACGGTGGTGGTAACTCTGCACTTGCTCTGCAAGCTGATGCTCGTAACTCTGATCTTACTATTACCCAGCATGGTGGTGGTAACGGTGCAGATGTTGGTCAGGGCTCAGATGACAGCTCAATCGATCTGACCCAACGTGGCTTTGGTAACAGCGCCACTCTTGATCAGTGGAACGGTAAAGACTCTCATATGACAGTTAAACAGTTCGGTGGCGGCAACGGTGCAGCAGTTGACCAGACTGCATCTAATTCCACCGTCAACGTAACTCAGGTTGGCTTTGGTAACAACGCGACTGCTCATCAGTACTAATACATCATCTGTATTAAAGAAACAGGGCGCAAGCCCTGTTTTTTTTCGGGAGAAGAATATGAATGCGTTATTACTCCTTGCGGCACTTTCCAGTCAGATAACCTTTAATACGACCCAGCAAGGGGATATGTACACCATTATTCCTGAAGTCACTCTTACTCAATCTTGTCTGTGCAGAGTACAAATATTGTCCCTGCGCGAAGGCAGTTCAGGGCAAAGTCAGACGAAGCAAGAAAAGACCCTTTCATTGCCTGCTAATCAACCCATTGCTTTGACGAAGTTGAGTTTAAATATTTCCCCGGACGATCGGGTGAAAATAGTTGTTACTGTTTCTGATGGACAGTCACTTCATTTATCACAACAATGGCCGCCCTCTTCAGAAAAGTCTTAATTTGTTGAAATATCGAGCATAAGATGAATCTGGAGAGAATGGTCTGCTGCGAATCAGCCAACCTGAAAGTATGGATAACACAACCCTCAAGGATGACTAATCATTGAGGAAATAGAATAAATGTTCAGACCTTTTTTAAACTCTCTTATGCTCGGCAGTTTGTTTTTTCCTTTTATTGCCATCGCAGGAAGCACCGCGCAAGGGGGCGTGATCCATTTTTATGGCCAAATTGTGGAACCGGCATGTGACGTCAGCACCCAGTCATCACCCGTAGAAATGAACTGCCCACAGAATGGTTCTGTTCCGGGTAAAACCTATTCCAGCAAAGCGTTAATGAGCGGCAATGTTAAAAACTCGCAAGTAGCCTCAGTAAAAGTGCAGTATCTTGATAAACAGAAAAAGCTGGCTGTAATGAACATCGAATATAACTAAGTTTCTGAACAACTCACGTTGCTGAGCAGAAAAATGCGATTTAACCAAAAAGCCTGCTGTACACTTAAGAAACAAGAAGGTGTAAGGAGGCGTTATGAAAACGCGTATTCATGTTGTGCAGGGTGATATTACCAAACTGGCCGTTGATGTGATTGTGAATGCGGCTAATCCGTCATTAATGGGAGGCGGCGGCGTCGATGGGGCCATTCATCGCGCAGCGGGTCCGGCCCTGCTGGATGCTTGTTTAAAAGTCAGGCAACAGCAGGGCGATTGCCCTACGGGGCATGCCGTTATTACGCTTGCAGGCGATCTTCCCGCTAAAGCCGTAGTGCACACCGTCGGGCCAGTCTGGCGTGGTGGTGAACAAAACGAAGACCAGCTTTTGCAGGATGCCTATCTCAATAGCCTACGACTGGTGGCGGCAAACAGCTATACGTCAGTGGCTTTTCCTGCAATCAGTACTGGGGTTTATGGTTACCCTCGTGCGGCAGCGGCTGAAATCGCAGTAAAAACCGTTTCAGAATTTATTACCCGTCACGCTTTACCCGAACAGGTATACTTTGTCTGTTATGATGAAGAAAACGCCCACCTCTACGAAAGACTCCTTACCCAACAAGGAGATGAATGATTTGCCCCGGCTGGCGAGCGCGGTGCTGCCACTGTGTTCGCAACATCCCGGTCAGTGTGGTCTTTTCCCTCTGGAGAAAAGTCTGGATGCGTTTGCCGCCCGGTATCGTCTGGCCGAAATGGCAGAGCATACGCTGGATGTTCAGTATTACATCTGGCAGGACGATATGTCGGGTCGGTTACTGTTTTCCGCCCTGTTAGCCGCAGCAAAGCGTGGCGTTCGCGTCCGTTTGTTGCTGGACGACAACAATACGCCCGGACTTGACGATATTTTACGCTTGCTTGACAGCCATCCCCGCATTGAAGTCCGGCTTTTTAATCCTTTCTCGTTTCGCTTGCTGCGTCCGCTTGGTTATATCACCGACTTTTCCCGTCTCAATCGCCGTATGCACAATAAAAGTTTCACTGTCGATGGCGTGGTTACCCTGGTGGGAGGACGAAATATTGGTGATGCCTATTTTGGAGCAGGGGAAGAGCCACTTTTTTCGGATTTAGATGTCATGGCAATAGGACCCGTGGTAGAGGACGTTGCCGATGATTTCGCTCGCTACTGGTATTGCAAATCGGTTTCACCCTTACAGCAGGTGCTGGATGTCCCGGAAGGTGAAATGGCGGATCGCATCGAGTTACCCGCCTCCTGGCATAACGATGCCATGGCGCATCGTTACTTACGCAAAATGGAATCCAGTCCGTTTATAAATCATCTGGTTGATGGAACGTTGCCGCTTATCTGGGCGAAAACACGTTTATTAAGTGATGATCCGGCGAAAGGGGAGGGCAAGGCAAAACGGCATTCACTGTTACCGCAGCGCCTGTTCGATATCATGGGCTCACCCAGTGAACGCATCGATATTATCTCTTCCTATTTTGTACCGACACGAGCAGGTGTGGCACAACTCTTACGGATGGTGAGAAAAGGGGTAAAGATTGCGATCCTAACCAATTCTCTTGCCGCTAACGATGTTGCTGTCGTC
The DNA here is from genome assembly GCF_036662595.1 of Escherichia sp. Lx600-2. NCBI lineage: Bacteria > Pseudomonadati > Pseudomonadota > Gammaproteobacteria > Enterobacterales > Enterobacteriaceae > Escherichia > Escherichia sp. Lx600-2. Next base: position 4,354 of record NZ_JAYQWM010000010.1, read on the forward strand.
CATGCCGGATACGCGCGCTGGCGCAAAAAATTGCTCCGCTATGGCGTGGAATTATATGAACTCAAGCCGACGCGTGAACAAAGTAGTACGTTACACGATCGCGGCATAACCGGTAATTCCGGTGCCAGCCTGCATGCTAAAACCTTTAGCATCGATGGTAAAACGGTGTTTATCGGTTCTTTCAATTTCGATCCGCGTTCAACATTGCTCAATACTGAAATGGGCTTCGTGATAGAGAGCGAAACGCTGGCTCAGTTAATTGATAAACGCTTTATTCAGAGCCAGTATGATGCGGCCTGGCAGCTCCGTCTGGACAGGTGGGGACGGATCAACTGGGTTGATCGTCATGCAAAGGAAGAGATTATTCTCAAAAAAGAACCCGCCACCAGTTTCTGGAAGCGGGTTATGGTCAGACTGGCGTCGATATTGCCCGTGGAATGGTTATTGTAAATGTGGCTTAACGGGCTGGTGCTTTATCGTTCTCACGCTTAACAACCGGTTTACCAGAAAACAAAAACTTCAGTAACGGGATGCGCAAATGAATTTCATACAGAATTATCGCAATCCCTACTACGAATATCAGGCCACAGAGAAAACCAAGCCAGTTGGAGGTGATGTGCGGTGTAATGTATGCGCCGAAAAACAGCGTTAACGGGTGGTGAACCAGATAGATAAACAGTGATGCGTTAACAAAGTAAGTCACCCGCGCTGACTGGAAGTTAAGCAAACGGTGGCCAAAGGAGAAGACCACATTCACCATCCACAGACCGAGGACCATGGTGATCACCGACTCGGTTTCGTACATCCAGGCATCGCCACTGCCATAGCGCTGGTTGAGTAAATAAGCGACAAACGCCAATGCTGCTGCAAGGGTACAGCCACGAGACGGCGTGGTAAACAAGGCTTTAAGATGAGGGAAAATGAAAGCCAGTGCGCCGAGGATAAAGAACGGCAAATAAAATAGCGTTTGCATGACAATAAAATTGAACATGCCGTTACTCAGAATGGGCGGATACACAATAAAAATCGTTCTTCTTATTACCGCATAGCCGATGCCGAGGCACAAAAAAATCACCGATAGTTTTACCATCGAGAATTTTTTATTCGTTTTATCAGAATTTTCTAAATTATTTCTGATGCGTTTGAATATCCAGACGCACAGCGTCGTCATGACCACTAACACCAATAAAAACCACAGGTGCGATATTAATTCCCAGGCTAACGTATTATATTTGTCATACAATGACAGCCCAGGCCAACTTTCCGCTTTCCCTTTGACGTATTGCAGCATAATAAATTGCGGCAATGTCAGTAGGGGGATGGCTGTTAACATCGGGATCCCTACTCGTTCGACACGTACTTTCCACCATTTTTTCAAGGGATAGCGTAAAAAAAGCATGTAGGAAAAGTACCCGGATATAACGAAAAATACCTGCATGCGGAACGAGTGGATGAAGTCATTAAAAAGGGTCAGCCACAATGACGGTTCGGCGCTATTCACATGCCATGTATGGCTCGAATAGATTAAAGAAATATGAAAAGGGATCCCTAACAACATCAGCCAGGCGCGGATGGAGTCGAGGAAATATTCACGTTGCGCGGGTACTGGATTCATATATGGTTAACTAATCTCGGATTTTTCGTCTTATCCCTGTCGGGTTATGCCTTTAGGCTTGTTGCCATAGCGACACCGACCTGACCGCGCCAGGCGCAGGCTTCAAGGTTTTTATGCATAGCATCATCGCTACCACTAACCAGAATGGAAGCGTCTGTAAGACGGTTGATAAATAAATTTGCTGGCAAACCCTACACGAAGTCGATGCTTCTGTCTTTAGGAGAAGCACGGAAAGTGAAAACGGTTGCAATCAGGTGCTTAATCCATGAGCCAGCGTGCTGAACGATACCGGGATTCTGTTGTCGGAATGGCTGGTTATCCATTAAAATAGATCGGATCGATATAAGCACACAAAGGGGGAAGTGCTTACTAATTATGAAACATAAACTACAAATGATGAAAATGCGTTGGTTGAGTGCTGCAGTAATGTTAACCCTGTATACATCTTCAAGCTGGGCTTTCAGTATTGATGATGTCGCAAAGCAAGCTCAATCCTTAGCCGGGAAAGGCTATGAGGCGCCCAAAAGCAACTTGCCCTCCGTTTTCCGCGATATGAAATACGCGGACTATCAGCAGATCCAGTTTAATCATGACAAAGCGTACTGGAACAATCTGAAGACCCCATTCAAACTCGAGTTCTACCATCAGGGTATGTACTTCGATACCCCGGTCAAAATAAATGAAGTGACTGCCACCGCAGTCAAACGAATCAAATACAGCCCGGATTATTTCACTTTCGGCGATGTTCAGCATGACAAAGACACGGTAAAAGACCTTGGTTTTGCCGGTTTTAAAGTGCTTTACCCGATCAACAGCAAAGATAAAAACGATGAAATCGTCAGCATGCTCGGGGCCAGCTATTTCCGCGTGATTGGTGCAGGTCAGGTTTATGGCCTTTCTGCCCGCGGTCTGGCAATTGATACCGCCTTGCCATCGGGTGAAGAATTTCCACGCTTCAAAGAGTTCTGGATCGAGCGTCCAAAACCAACTGATAAACGTTTAACCATTTATGCATTGCTTGACTCGCCGCGCGCGACAGGTGCTTACAAATTCGTAGTTATGCCAGGGCGTGACACGGTTGTGGATGTGCAGTCGAAAATCTATCTGCGCGATAAAGTCGGCAAACTGGGGGTTGCACCGTTAACCAGTATGTTCCTGTTTGGGCCGAACCAACCGTCGCCTGCAAATAACTATCGTCCGGAGTTGCACGACTCTAACGGTCTCTCTATCCATGCCGGTAATGGCGAATGGATCTGGCGTCCGTTGAATAACCCGAAACATTTAGCGGTCAGCAGCTTCTCCATGGAAAACCCGCTAGGCTTTGGTCTGTTGCAGCGCGGTCGTGATTTCTCCCGCTTTGAAGATCTCGATGATCGTTACGATCTTCGTCCAAGCGCATGGGTGACTCCGAAAGGGGAGTGGGGTAAAGGCAGCGTTGAGCTGGTGGAAATTCCAACCAACGATGAAACTAACGATAACATCGTCGCTTACTGGACGCCGGATCAGCTGCCGGAGCCGGGTAAAGAGATGAACTTTAAATACACCATCACCTTCAGCCGTGATGAAGACAAACTGCATGCGCCAGATAACGCATGGGTGCAACAAACGCGTCGTTCAACGGGGGATGTGAAGCAGTCGAACCTGATTCGCCAGCCTGACGGTACTATCGCCTTTGTGGTCGATTTTACCGGCGCAGAGATGAAAAAACTGCCAGAAGATACCCCGGTCACAGCGCAAACCAGCATTGGTGATAATGGTGAGATAGTGGAAAGCACGGTGCGCTATAACCCGGTTACCAAAGGCTGGCGTCTGGTGATGCGTGTGAAAGTGAAAGATGCCAAGAAAACCACTGAAATGCGCGCTGCGCTGGTGAATGCCGATCAGACGTTGAGTGAAACCTGGAGCTACCAGTTACCTGCCAATGAATAAGACAACTGAGTACATTGACGCAATGCCCATCGCCGCAAGCGAGAAAGCGGCATTGCCGAAGACTGATATCCGCGCCGTTCATCAGGCGCTGGATGCCGAACACCGCACCTGGGCGCGGGAGGATGACTCCCCGCAAGGCTCGGTAAAGGCGCGTCTGGAACAAGCCTGGCCAGATTCACTTGCTGATGGACAGTTAATTAAAGACGACGAAGGGCGCGATCAGCTGAAGGCGATGCCAGAAGCAAAACGCTCCTCGATGTTTCCCGACCCGTGGCGTACCAACCCGGTAGGCCGTTTCTGGGATCGCCTGCGTGGACGCGATGTCACGCCGCGCTATCTGGCTCGTTTGACCAAAGAAGAGCAGGAGAGCGAGCAAAAGTGGCGTACCGTCGGTACCATCCGCCGTTACATTCTGTTGATCCTGACGCTCGCGCAAACTGTCGTCGCGACCTGGTATATGAAGACCATTCTTCCTTATCAGGGTTGGGCGCTGATTAATCCTATGGATATGGTTGGTCAGGATTTGTGGGTTTCCTTTATGCAGCTTCTGCCTTATATGCTGCAAACCGGTATCCTGATCCTCTTTGCGGTACTGTTCTGTTGGGTGTCCGCCGGATTCTGGACGGCGTTAATGGGCTTCCTGCAACTGCTTATTGGTCGCGATAAATACAGTATATCTGCGTCAACAGTTGGCGATGAACCATTAAACCCGGAGCATCGCACGGCGTTGATCATGCCTATCTGTAACGAAGACGTGAACCGTGTTTTTGCTGGCTTGCGTGCAACGTGGGAATCAGTAAAAGCCACCGGGAATGCCAAACACTTTGATGTCTACATTCTGAGTGACAGTTACAACCCGGATATCTGCGTCGCAGAGCAAAAAGCCTGGATGGAGCTTATCGCTGAAGTCGGTGGCGAAGGTCAGATTTTCTATCGCCGCCGCCGCCGTCGCGTGAAGCGTAAAAGCGGTAATATCGATGACTTCTGCCGTCGCTGGGGCAGCCAGTACAGCTATATGGTGGTGCTGGATGCTGACTCGGTAATGACCGGTGATTGTTTGTGCGGCCTGGTGCGCCTGATGGAAGCCAACCCGAACGCCGGGATCATTCAGTCGTCGCCGAAAGCGTCCGGTATGGATACGCTGTATGCGCGCTGTCAGCAGTTCGCGACCCGCGTGTATGGGCCACTGTTCACTGCCGGTTTGCACTTCTGGCAACTTGGCGAGTCGCACTACTGGGGGCATAACGCGATTATCCGCGTGAAACCGTTTATCGAGCACTGCGCACTGGCTCCGCTGCCGGGCGAAGGTTCCTTTGCCGGTTCAATCCTGTCACATGACTTCGTGGAAGCGGCGTTGATGCGCCGTGCAGGTTGGGGGGTCTGGATTGCTTACGATCTCCCGGGTTCTTATGAAGAATTGCCGCCTAACTTGCTTGATGAGCTAAAACGTGACCGCCGCTGGTGCCACGGTAACCTGATGAACTTCCGTCTGTTCCTGGTGAAGGGTATGCACCCGGTTCACCGTGCGGTATTCCTGACGGGCGTGATGTCTTATCTCTCCGCTCCGCTGTGGTTTATGTTCCTCGCGCTCTCTACTGCATTGCAGGTAGTGCATGCGTTGACCGAACCGCAATACTTCCTGCAACCACGGCAGTTGTTCCCGGTGTGGCCGCAGTGGCGTCCTGAGCTGGCGATTGCACTTTTTGCTTCGACCATGGTGCTGTTGTTCCTGCCGAAGTTATTGAGCATTTTGCTTATCTGGTGCAAAGGAACGAAAGAATACGGCGGCTTCTGGCGCGTTACATTATCGTTGCTGCTGGAAGTGCTGTTTTCCGTGCTGCTGGCTCCGGTACGCATGCTGTTCCATACGGTCTTCGTCGTCAGCGCGTTCCTTGGCTGGGAAGTGGTGTGGAATTCACCGCAGCGTGATGATGACTCCACTTCCTGGGGTGAAGCGTTCAAACGCCACGGCTCACAGCTGCTGTTAGGGTTAGTGTGGGCTGTTGGGATGGCGTGGCTGGATCTGCGTTTCCTGTTCTGGCTGGCTCCGATTGTCTTCTCGTTGATCCTGTCACCGTTTGTTTCGGTGATTTCCAGCCGTGCCACCGTTGGTCTGCGCACCAAACGCTGGAAACTGTTCCTGATCCCGGAAGAGTATTCACCGCCGCAGGTGCTGGTTGATACCGATCGGTTCCTTGAGATGAACCGTCAACGCTCCCTTGATGATGGTTTTATGCACGCAGTATTTAACCCGTCATTTAACGCTCTGGCCACCGCAATGGCGACCGCGCGTCACCGCGCCAGTAAGGTGCTGGAAATCGCCCGTGACCGCCACGTTGAACAGGCGCTGAACGAGACGCCAGAGAAGCTGAATCGCGATCGTCGCCTGGTGCTGCTAAGCGATCCGGTGACGATGGCCCGTCTGCATTTCCGCGTCTGGAATTCCCCGGAGAGATATTCTTCATGGGTGAGTTATTACGAAGGGATAAAGCTCAATCCACTGGCATTGCGTAAACCGGATGCGGCTTCGCAATAAAAACGTAGTTGCCTGATGCGCTACGCTTATCAGGCCTACATCGTTCCTGCAATTTATTGATTTTGCAAGATTTTGTAGGTTAGGTAAGGCGTTCGCGTCGCATCTGGCAAAAACAACGAGCCAATAAAAATACCGGCGTTATGCCGGTATTTTTTTACGGACGAGGTATCAAATGCGTTTAATTGTGGTGAGCATCATGGTGACCTTGCTGAGTGGCTGTGGCAGCATCATTAGCCGCACTATACCGGGGCAGGGGCATGGCAACCAATATTATCCCGGTGTGCAATGGGATGTGCGTGACTCCGCCTGGCGTTATGTCACAATCCTTGATCTGCCATTCTCCCTGGTTTTTGATACTTTACTGCTGCCGATCGACATTCATCATGGCCCGTATGAGTGATTAACGTTCATCCCACTCATCAGCTGCTGCGCGTCCTTCCTCGGTATCCAGCGGTGGCTCAAGCTGAAATTCCCCCTCGTCCCATTCATGTAATGTATTCTCTTCCTGCCACTCCTGGCGGATCTCTATCTCATCATAGTCGCCATCAAAAACACTTTGCGCGGCTTCACCGCTAAGCATAGGTAAACATTCACCTTCTTCCCCTTCGTCGGCAAAAAACTCAACTTGCCACATGATGTCGCCGTCCTGCAAAACGTATTTTTGGGCATTGAACTGTTGCACATTCGCGTCTTCGGCGTCGATGCCGGGGTTGTCTGCAAGAAATTCTTCGCGTGCAGCGTCAATGGCTTCTTCAAGCGTTGCGTACATGGTCATCACGATTCTCCCTTTGAGTTGATGAGGTTTCAGGGAAAAGGATAGCTGATTCTCCGCTTTTGCAAGTATGAAAGGCGAAAAATCAGTTCGATACCTGGGGTATTCGACGACGACGTAGACTGTTCCATGAATAGACTGCGTTGAATAACACTACGCCAGCGGTGACGAGAAATACCGCTCTGAAACCGTAGTTCGCTGAAATCGCTGCTCCCATCAATGGTCCGGTAACGTTGCCAATATCACGAAACGATTGGTTATAGCTGAAGATACGTCCGGCGATTTGGTTGCTCGAGTTGTAAACCAACAGTGTCTGTACGGCGGGGAGTAGTGCACCATCGGCGGCACCGAGCAAAAAACGTAAAATCCCAAGTTGTAATGGCGTCTGAACGTATGACATTGGGATCAACAGCAGTACAGAGAAGATCAGCGCCGTAATCAGGATCTTTTCGGGGCCGATTCGATCGCCAAGTTTGCCGAGTCGTGGTGCACTCAGCAGAGCCGCCACGCCTGGCACCGAGGCGATCATGCCACTGATAAAGGCGACGTTACTGACGTTACCCGCCAGTTCGCGGACATACAGCGTCAGAATGGGGGCAATTGAGCCCGTCGCCACCTGGATGATTAACGTAGTGACAAACAGGCTGAGTACCAGTTTCGGGTTTTTAAGTGATGTCACCACTTCCCGCATGTGCAGCATCTCTTTTTTGCTGACCGGCTGGAATTTTTCTCTGATGCAGAACAGGGTGACAAAAAAGCAGAGTATGAGCACACTGGCGGTAATAAAGAATACCGGACGTAAGCCGTAGCTATCGGCGAGCAGGCCGCCAGCCATTGGGCCGAGCAACGCGCCGCTAACGCCGCCTGTGGAGAGCGTACCCAGCGCCCAGCCGCTTTTATTACGCGGTACTTGTGTGGCGATAAGAGCATTAGCGTTGGGGACAAATCCGCCAAGTAAACCAAGAAGCGCCCGCAGGATCAAAAACTGCCAGATATTTTGTGCCAGTCCCATCAACACCATCACGATGCCCATGCCGAGGGCAGAGCGTAATAGCATGAGTTTTCGGCCTTTACGGTCGGCGAGTCCACCCCAAAACGGTGAGGCGATGGCCGAAAATAAAAATGTAATGCTGAAGACAATACCGGACCACATATTCAGGGCGGAGTGGCCGGTAACGCCAAGCTGCTCAACGTAGAGGGGTAAGAAGGGCATTACCAGACTGAAGGCGGCACCGGTAAGAAAACAGCCTAGCCAGGCGACGATCAGGTTTCGTTTCCAGTTTATAGGGGTGTCATTTTCACAGGGTGACATAGCAATCCGCTGTTGGTGCGCCAGGCGCGGTGAACATAAGAAGAAAAGATAAGCACACTAATTATGCGCCCGACTTCCAGGGGGCGCAATCCAGAGAGCTTTTATCGCTAAATCAGGGGGATTTGCTGTGGTAATGCCGGATGCCATTCTGAAGCATCCGGCATGGAAGATTTAATAGCGTGAAGGAACGCCTTCCGGGCGTGTTTTAAAGCGACGGTGTAACCACATATACTGCTCTGGTGCCATCATGATGCATTTTTCGACAACTTTGTTCATCCACGCGGCGGTAGTTTCGGCATCATCCAGCGGCGGAGAACACTCTGGCGGCAGCATAATCAACTGATACCCTTTTCCATCTGGCTTACGGCGTGGAACGAAGGGCACCAGACATGCGCCGGACATCCGTGCCAGCATCCAGGTTCCGGTCGTGGTCGCAGCCTGCTCAACGGCAAACAACGGGACGAAAACGCTTGAGCGCGGGCCGTAATCATGATCCGGTGCGTACCAGACCACTTCGCCTTTTTTCAGGGCTTTAATCATGCCTTTTAAATCTTTGCGGTCGAGCATCGATTTATTTGAGCGCAAACGGCCCCAGGTTTGTAGCCAGTCAATCAGTGGATTATCGTTCGGGCGGTAAACGCCAATCCCCGGTTCCTGCATACCAAACTGCCGCGCGCCCAGCTCCAGTGTCAGAAAATGGATGCCAACTAACAGGATGCCGCGTTTTTGCGCCTGCACGTCACGAATGTGTTCCATGCCGATCACTTCCGTCCAGCGGGCGATTCGGCGGTCCGGCCAGAACCACGCCATGCCGGTTTCCATCAGGCCCATGCCAACGGATTCGAAATTCTTCACCACCATTTTACGGCGTTCTTGTTCGCTCATTTCCGGGAAGCACAGTTCCAGGTTGCGATGCACAATTTTTGCGCGTCGTTTCATAAAACGTAACGCCAGTTTTCCTAATCCACAACCGAGGCGGTAGATAACCGGGTAGGGCAATTGCACGACCAACCAAAGTACGCCAATACCCAACCAGGTTAACCAATAACGCGGATGAAGCAGTGCGGTGGAGAACTTGGGTAGATTCGTCATATCAATCCTGTTTTTCAACCTATACGGGCAATTGTATGTATTGTCGCATTTTTTCGTCCGCAACCAAAATTTGTGACTGAAGACTGGGCGAAATTGCCGCGCTTGTAAATAACAAATAATTTTTAATGCGCAAATGTAGCGTAAAATGTGTGGATGTTAATTATCGATAATTGCTATATCATGCCGCGGATTTTTACTTTCCCATCTCGCAGGAACCGTACACCATGCCAGTGTTACACAACCGCATTTCCAACGACGCGTTAAAAGCCAAAATGTTGGCTGAGAGCGAACCGCGAACCACCATTTCGTTTTATAAGTATTTCCACATCGCCGATCCTAAGGTGACCCGTGACGCTTTATATCAGCTGTTTACCGCGCTGAATGTTTTTGGGCGAGTGTATCTGGCGCATGAGGGCATTAACGCGCAAATCAGCGTACCAGCGAGCAATGTTGAAACATTTCGCGCGCAGCTCTATGCCTTCGACCCGGCTTTAGAGGGTTTACGCCTGAATATCGCGTTGGATGATGATGGGAAATCTTTCTGGGTACTGCGCATGAAGGTCCGCGATCGTATCGTTGCCGACGGTATTGACGATCCTCACTTTGATGCCAGCAATGTTGGTGAGTATCTGCAAGCGGCGGAAGTGAACGCCATGCTTGACGATCCCGATGCACTGTTTATCGACATGCGTAACCACTATGAGTATGAAGTGGGGCACTTTGAAAACGCGCTGGAAATTCCGGCAGATACTTTCCGTGAGCAGCTGCCAAAAGCAGTCGAGATGATGCAGGCACATAAAGATAAAAAAATCGTTATGTACTGCACCGGCGGCATTCGTTGTGAAAAGGCCAGTGCCTGGATGAAACATAACGGATTCAACAAAGTCTGGCATATCGAGGGCGGAATTATTGAATACGCCCGTAAGGCGCGCGAGCAGGGCTTGCCGGTGCGTTTTATTGGCAAAAATTTTGTTTTTGACGAGCGGATGGGCGAACGTATATCTGATGAGATTATCGCGCATTGCCACCAGTGCGGTGCGCCGTGCGACAGCCATACCAACTGTAAAAATGATGGCTGCCACCTGCTGTTTATTCAGTGTCCAGTATGCGCGGAAAAATACAAAGGTTGTTGTAGTGAAATTTGCTGCGAAGAAAGCGCGTTACCGCCAGAAGAACAGAGACGCCGTCGGGCAGGACGTGAAAATGGCAATAAGATCTTTAATAAGTCTCGTGGACGTCTGAATACAACACTGGGCATTCCTGATCCAACAGAATAAATATCATTGCCGGATGCGTGCCATCCGGCAACATTTCACTCTTACTTCTGCTGTACGCCTTCCACTGAAATAATCAGATCCACTTCCTGAGAAGCTGGACCTAAATCTGTCTTGATATTGAAGTCCTTGAGCTTAATTTTGCCTTCGGCCTCGAAGCCTGCACGTTTACCACCCCACGGGTCGTCGCCCTGACCAATTAATTTCGCTTCCAGCGTGACGGGTTTGGTTACACCATTCAGCGTCAGATCGCCGGTAATATCCAGTTCGTCACCGTCTTTCTTCACGCTGGTGGAGGTGAATGTTGCCTGTGGATATTTTGCGGTATTGAGGAAATCCGCACTGCGAAGATGTTTATCGCGTTCGGCGTGGTTAGTATCGACGCTGGTGGTGTTAATTGTCACATTCACTTTATCGGCAGCTGGATTTTTTTCATCAAAGGTAAAAGTACCGTCGAAATCTTTAAAGGTGCCATATAACCAGCTATAGCCAAGATGCTGGATGCGGAAGTTAACAAAGGCGTGCTGACCTTCTTTGTCAATTTTGTAATCGGCGGCAACCGCTGAACCGGCAGAGAACATCAGGGACGCGAAGGTTAAACCAAGCAGGCTTTTTTTCATTTTTTATACTCCATAGTCAGATGACGACTTTCCCAGCATGCGCTTCAGAGTGTCGTCTTTATCGATGAAATGATGCTTCAGGGCCATAAATCCGTGCATAACGGACAGTACCACGACGCTCCACGCGAGCCAAAAATGCAGGGCACCGGCAAAGTCTGCCTGTGCGCCAGCGTCGGCAAGGGTCGCGGGGACGTCAAACCAGCCAAAAACGCTGATCGGTTTACCATCGGCAGTTGAGATCAGATAGCCGCTGATGCCGATGGCGAACAGCAATAGGTACAATGCGAGATGTCCAGCTTTTGCGGCAAGACGAGTCATGGGCGAATAACTCGGCAGCGGACCCGGCGGTGGAGATATGACACGCCACAGAACGCGAATAACCAGCCCCATCATTAATAAAATACCGATGCTTTTATGCAGTTCGGGTGCTTTGTGATACCAGCCATCGTAATAACTGAGCGTGACCATCCACAGACCTAAAGCAAACATGCCGTAGACAATAATTGCGCTTAGCCAATGGAAGGCCGCAGATATAACACCATAGCGTTCAGGGGTATTTGTGAATGACATAAGTGCATCCAAAACGAATTTGCGAGAGAAAGAAAATGGCGTGTCGGAGAATGAATTGCAACACAAAAATAACAAATTGAATGATATTTATTTTTATTTCAATAATTTTGAATTAATAATGAAAGAATCTTCATAAGTTTAGTGGGTTCAGCATCAGAGATGTCTGGTGAGTGCTGTAGAAGCAGGAATAATCTCATTCAATTTTTCACGCTAAATGAAAGGGAGATTAAATATTTGTCAGTTTATGTCAGTGCGGAAAACTAAAAATAAAACACATAGATCAGATCCATAATTGCCAATAATCCCCAGAGAAAAAGATAAAGCATCAGATGCTCGCGAATATTATTGGTGAGATAGTGCAACAGCCGACGCATTAAATACTCCTGTAAAAACGGCCTCATTCTGGAGGCCGTAATGATGATTATTGGAAGCGGGAAAGCCTGAATGGCGTCAAATCAAAATCGTTTTTTTTGTCTTGCGCAAAATCGGCAGCTATTTCCCCTAAAACTGACGCAAATTTAAAACCGTGCCCACTCAGGCCGGTAATGAGCAGTGTATTATCGTAGCCGGGTAGGGTATCGATAATAAAATCTTCGTCAGGCGAATTATCATAGGTGCAGGCAGCGCCGTACAGGCAGCAACCGATACCCGGCAATACATTGCGCAAGAACGGGAAGGCTTCTGACCCATCACTGGCCACTTCCGCAAACGGAACACGTTCATCCGCTGAATGGATAACCTGGCCTCCGTTATGTTTGCCAATCTTCAACGCGTCGTTTTCTGCCGGAAAACCATAATATTGATCGCCATTGGGCAGTTCACCGGTAAACGCCGGGAATTTATTCTTCACGCTATAGCGGCCATCGGCCTGATACCAGGCAAATACTTTACGTACGGGCTGGACAGGCAGCTCCGGGAGCAGGTCTTTTACCCATGTTCCCGCGCAGACAATCGCTTTTTTCGCCTGATACTCACCATCAGCCGTTTCAATAGTTACGCCATCATCCTCATGACGAATTGCGGTGACCGGGCAGTTGAACAGTTGCGCACAGCCCGCTTCCTTCGCCAGTTGGATCCAGGTTTTAATCGCCAGTTCGCTGCGCAAAAAACCGGAATCAGTCTCAAATAAGCCGATGTAGTTGTCCGGGACGCGTATTTCTGGCCAGCGGGCCATAATCCCTTGCGCATCGAGCTTTTCAACGTTGAGTTGCCACTGTTCGGCGCTGTGGGCGACGTTGGCGAGAAATGCGGAGTCAGCCGGGCCAAGGTTAATGACACCAGAGCGTACAAAAATGGGATCATCTTCGTTGTGGCGGGAGAGGTCATCCCACAGCGTTTGTGCGCGGAGGACCAGCGGGACATACTTTTCGCCTTCACCATAAGCATGGCGAATTAATCGCGTATCGCCGTGGTGGCTGCCGTGTTGATGTGGTGGCATATGGGCGTCGGTCATAAGCACGTTTAAACCGGCGCGGGTTGCATAATACCCGGCGGCAGCGCCTACGGAACCGCTGCCAATAATGATGAGATCGTATTTCATTTTTTTCTCTCTGCTCTCATGGTTTAAGCAGAGTAATTAACTGAATGCAGATATACAACCCAGAAATGGTAAAGGCACCGGTGAGGTGCCTTTTGGGTGGATGGTCATGTCATGTTAATGACGCCGATACTCGTTTACCGGGAAATCACCGGATTCAATTTTGGCGATTCCTGCTTCTAATATCGAAATAAATTGTCTGGCAACATCAGTGGTTAACCAGAGCGTCTGACCAACTTCAGTCCCTTCCTGCTCGGACTTATTTGGGGTCTGGTAGTGCAAACGCAACATCAGCGCATCATAGCTATCAACGGTGCTGATGTCCCACCCTACGAGCGGATGAGTCTGAATGACTTCATTATTTTTTTCCATCATGGCCCCCTAATTCGTGTTACTAGACAACGTTATTCGAGGTTCAATGCGTTTTTATCTGAAGCAACTTCAGTATACCAATAAGTAAGGGTATTCACCGAATTTTTAAAGGGGGAAACGGATAAATTTCTGCTTTTAAGATTTATATGAACAATAAAACAGCATGTCATTCATATTTTTTTAGCATATTGTGCAATTATTTTGAGGAAGTGTAGAAATTTTGTACTCAAAATTTGTAAGTAAAATAAAAAAGCCGGGGCGACCCGGCAAAAACAAAAATCACTGCATATTATTCGCTGACAAACCAGTCATCGGCGCTTTCCCACGTTTCCTGGAGAATTTCGCTAATGCGCTGTTTATCTTCTTTTGTCGCGCCAATAACCGATAAATTATTCGCTGCGGCGTAACGTACCGATACGTGGCCTTCATTATCAGGAAACGCATACTGAATACGGCGGGAAAGTTCGCCAGCCAGGGCGTCAATAGCCCCAGCTGGCAATGGAGAAGTTTTCGCTATGGTGACTTCAATTCGCATAATAGCCCCCTGTTGAATATACTGGTTATTTATACAGGTAAAATAACCTAATGACAACAGAAAGCTAGGATTTTTATTGTTTAACGGACCAGCGTACCGTTTCCCCGGCGAGGAATGGCACCAGGGTGTCATCAGTCAGTGCGATGCTTTCAGCAACCTGTTGCTCTTCACGTACCAGTTCGATGAATGTGTCGTTGACCGGCAACCCGTAGAACTGCGGGCCGTTTACAGAACAGAATGCTTCAAAGTGCTGCAGAGCATTCATCTCTTCAAAGACGGTAGCGTAACTGCCCAGCGCGGTTGGGGCGTTGAAGCAGCCCGCGCAGCCGCAACTGCTCTCTTTGCGATGACGTGCATGTGGCGCAGAATCCGTACCGAGGAATACTCGATTAAAACCGCTGGCGACCAGTTCACGCAATGCCTGTTGGTGAATATTGCGTTTGAGGATGGGTAGACAATACAGGTGCGGACGCACGCCTCCAACCAGCATATGGTTGCGGTTAAACATCAGATGCTGCGGAGTGATGGTGGCAGCCAGCCGTTCATTTCCGTCACGGACATAGTCGGCAGCATCTTTGGTGGTGATGTGCTCAAAAACGACTTTCAGCGCAGTCAGGCGCTGGCGCAGAGGTTCCATCACGCTTTCTATAAAGCGCGCTTCACGATCAAAAATGTCGATATCTGCATGTGTCACTTCACCATGCACCAGTAGCGGCATACCGATTTTTTCCATGCGCTCAAGTACCGGCATGATTGCGTCAATTGACGTCACGCCGTGGCTGGAGTTAGTGGTTGCGTTTGCCGGGTAAAGTTTTGCAGCGGTGAACACGCCTTCGTTAAATCCGCGCTCCAGCTCATTAGGATCCAGCGAATCTGTTAAATAACAGGTCATCAATGGGGTGAAATCGTGCCCGGCAGGTACGGCGTCAAGAATACGCTGGCGATACGCCACGGCAGCCTCAACGGTGGTCACGGGCGGAGCCAGATTGGGCATTACGATAGCCCGTCCATAAATTTCGCTGGTATACGGCACGACAGTTTTTAACATGTCGCCATCGCGGAGGTGAAGGTGCCAGTCGTCTGGGCGGCGGATCTTTAATACCTGGGATGGTGCAGTCATTAATCTCTATGCTCCGGCTGAAGGGATGTTTTTGCCGGAGACAAAGGATAAGCGGAAACGTTTTCCTTTGCACGAAAAATAAAGGGCGCGAATGCGCCCTCGTGATTAATCAGTAAATGGAATGACAATTTCGCCTGGCTTCACTTCAATGCCTTTCGCCAGTTTTTTCGCCATTGCTTCGCCCTGGCTGCCATCTTCGCGCAGGACGTAAGCAGGTTGCTGGTTAAAGTAATTGCGTAATGCCTGGTTCAAATAGGGAAGCAACGTTTGCATCACCGTTTGCATTTTTTCCGGTTGTACCGTCGCATCGACCACTTCCATCTCTTTCAGGAAGATCGCACCTTTTTCTTTATCAAACACGGGCAGCGCTTTCAGCTTCAGTTTCATGGTCGCTTTCTGACTACCGAACAGGGAGTTCATGTCCAGATTGGCGTCTCCGGTTAGGGTAACCTTATTCGGCTCTTCGCGACCAATTTGGCTGGTCAGGTTTGTCAGAACAATATGGGCGTCAGCCACGCCGGGTAAACCGATATCTTTTGAGAAATTATTATGTTTCGCAAGCGACTGGTTAATTTCTTGTTCGGTGATGGTGTATTGGGTGAGTTGATTACAGCCAACGAGCAGGCCACTGACGATCAATGCAGCGGCAAATAAAAACTTGTTCATGGTAGTCCTCGACATGAAATCTGCGTCAATATCCTGACACAACGCAGCATGTGTCACCAGCGATAAACTCGCCAGCAGAAAAAACTGAAAACGGCGGCAACCCGCGAATACAGGCTGCCGCGGCGGGTCAGGATTAAATCGCCATTGATGATAACAAATTGATTTGTGTCTGTTTCGCCATATTATCGCGGTAATCAGCAACGCGGCTTGGCCAGTTAATTCCGGCTACCAGCGTCAGATTACGCAGTAGCGGGAATAGCTGAATATCATCTTCCGAAAGTTCGCCATTCACGGCGTTCGGTTTGACGATCAGTTTGTCCAGCGCACGTAAATCATCGCTGATATTCTTAATCAGACCGTCAGAGTGGGCCAGCAGGTCGGCAAAATTACCCGCGCTGGCCTCTTTCTTGTCGACGAAATATTTGCGCGCGGCAGGAGTAGAAAACTCATCAAATGCCGATTTGGCAAAACGCGGCAACAGCAGTTTGTTGGCGTAGCCATTGACCTTGCGCAGCCACTCTTCAATGGCAGGGGAACGTTTGCCGGTCAGTAACGGTTTGCCGTCGAGTTTATCGACATAGTGAACGATATCCATGCTTTCTGGCATATAGCGGCTGTCATCTTTTTGCAGAATGGGAACCTGTTTTTGACCGACCATCCGGGTGGGTGTTTCTGCGTCGTCGTTGAGCAGAACATGTAATTCGACGGGGATATTTTTCAGGCCGAAAATCATGCGGGCTTTGAGGCAGTAAGGGCAGTGATCGTAAATGTATAGCTTCACGTGACTCCTCCATTTGGCTGTCAGTTCACTTTCAGTATGGAGGAGTCAGGGGGGAGTATCAAATCAGGCGTCGCGTTCCAGCAAACGACGCGCGGCGCGTTTCTGGCTAAACTGCCAGCCCAGCGCAAGGAAAGTGAAGATGCCAATAATGCCCAGCATCATCCACGGAAGCTCTGGTTGGTGCGCCGATTTGCCCAGGTCAAACAGCCAGCCGCCACCGATATAACCAATAGCGCCACCAATCGCCAGACCCAGACGGCTAAACCCCATATAGCTGCCGCGAGCTCTTGCGTCCGCCAGCGAAGCACTTAAGGTTTCACGCGCAGGCTCGGCAATGATCGACCCGATATAAAACAGACAAATCAGGGTGAAAAGTTGTTGCAGGCCGCTGACCATGCCCACCGGCATCATGCTTAATGACATTATCAACAGCCCAGCCATCAACCGGTGTTCCAGACGAAAATGCTTTTCACTCCAGCGGGCGATAGGGTAGAGCAACGTTAACGACAGACACGCTTCAATGGCATACATCCATTTAACGGCAGAGGGCGCACCAGCCACGTCGTTGACCATAATTGGCAGCATCAGCATCACTTGTACAGCCAGCATGTAGTAACCCGCCAGCGTCAGAACATAGGTGACAAAACGCTTGTCACGCATCACGCGGGTCATGCCTTCGCGAACGGGCGTGCGTACGGTGGAGAGTTTCCATGCTGGTAACAACCACGCATTGAACGCCGCACACAGCACAAATAGAACTGCCCCTGTGGCGCAGACCAGGCGAAAGTCGTATTGCAACAGCCAGCTCCCCAACAATGCGCCAATGACCGCACCGGCACTGTCCTGCATCATCAACAGCGAGAAAAAACGACCACGTTGTTGTGGACGGATTAGTTTCACCACCAGCGCCGAACGCGGCGGATCAAACAACGTGCCGCCGAGTCCCGAGAGCAGGCATGAAAACCACAATAGCCACGGTTCGTGGGCGATACCCATTGTGGCGAATCCGGCGGCGCGCATCAGCATACCGGTAACAATCATCGGTTTGGCACCAAAGCGGTCGGCAATTGCGCCGCCGAAAATACCCAGACCTTGCTGAATAAACTGGCGTAGACCGAGAGCAATACCGACCATGACGGCGGCCCAGCCCATTTGATCAACGAAGCGGATAGAGATCAGCGGGAAGACAACAAAGAACCCCAGCACGACCAGCATATTATCGATGAGCAGGAAATATTTACCCAGGTTCCTCGCCTGCGACACGCGGGACATTTCCCCTCCCGGGAAATAAAAGATGAGCACTTTCTATTCTGCATTGCCGCTAAGACTTTTCCCATCACTTCGGGGACAATATTTTTTATCAAAACGTCGCTTTGATAGAGAGTTTTTATCAAATATGTGAATAATGCAGACAATGGCATTTTGGACTTTTCACAGGGTCTGGTTGCGCAGGTATAGTAATACTTACAGCGTATTAAAGACGTTACGGGAAGGAGTAGGTATAGAATGTTTGGCTATCGCAGTAACGTGCCAAAAGTGCGCTTAACCACAGACCGACTGGTCGTGCGTCTGGTGCATGAGCGTGATGCCTGGCGTCTTGCGGATTATTACGCAGAGAATCGCCATTTCCTCAAGCCCTGGGAGCCAGTGCGCGACGAAAGCCACTGTTATCCATCAGGCTGGCAGGCCAGGCTGGGGATGATTAACGAATTTCATAAACAAGGTTCAGCTTTCTACTTTGGCTTATTCGACCCGGACGAAAAAGAGATTATTGGCGTTGCCAATTTTTCCAATGTTGTTCGCGGCTCTTTTCATGCCTGCTATCTCGGTTATTCGATTGGGCAAAAATGGCAGGGCAAAGGACTCATGTTTGAAGCCCTGACCGCAGCCATTCGTTATATGCAGCGCACCCAACATATTCATCGCATTATGGCTAATTATATGCCGCACAATAAACGTAGCGGTGATTTACTGGCGCGACTGGGTTTTGAAAAAGAAGGCTATGCGAAAGACTATCTGTTGATTGATGGACAATGGCGCGATCACGTACTGACGGCATTAACTACCCCAGACTGGACGCCCGGCCGCTAAGGAGAATCTCATGAAATATCAACTTACTGCTCTGGAAGCCCGCGTGATTGGCTGCTTGCTGGAAAAGCAGGTGACCACGCCGGAGCAATATCCGCTCTCAGTCAATGGTGTAGTAACGGCCTGTAATCAGAAAACGAACCGTGAACCGGTCATGAATCTGAGTGAATCTGAAGTGCAGGAACAGCTGGATAATCTGGTCAAACGTCATTATCTACGCACGGTGAGCGGTTTTGGTAATCGGGTCACCAAATATGAGCAACGTTTTTGTAATTCAGAATTTGGCGATCTGAAACTGAGCGCCGCAGAAGTGGCGTTAATCACCACGTTGTTATTGCGTGGTGCCCAGACGCCGGGTGAACTGCGCAGCCGCGCCGCGCGAATGTATGAATTCAGCGATATGGCGGAAGTGGAGTTGACGCTGGAACAACTGGCGAATCGCGAAGATGGTCCTTTTGTGGTGCGTCTGGCCCGCGAACCGGGTAAACGCGAAAGCCGCTACATGCATCTTTTCAGCGGTGAGGTAGAGGATCAGCCGTCGGTAACGGATATGTCGAGCGCGGTTGACGGTGATTTACAGGCCCGCGTTGAAGCCCTGGAAATCGAAGTGGCAGAACTGAAACAGCGTCTTGATTCGTTGCTGGCCCACCTGGGAGATTAAAGTGAAAAAATTACGTATCGGCGTAGTGGGATTAGGCGGCATTGCGCAAAAAGCGTGGTTACCGGTGCTGGCGGCAGCGTCTGACTGGACGTTACAAGGAGCCTGGTCGCCTACGCGCGCGAAAGCCCTGCCAATTTGTGAAAGCTGGCGCATTCCTTATGCCGATTCGTTATCCAGCCTTGCCGCCAGTTGCGATGCGGTTTTTGTACATTCCAGCACCGCCAGTCACTTTGACGTGGTCAGTACGTTACTCAATGCGGGGGTACATGTCTGTGTCGATAAACCGCTGGCAGAAAATCTGCGCGATGCTGAACGGCTGGTGGAACTGGCGGCGCGGAAAAAACTGACGTTGATGGTCGGTTTTAACCGTCGTTTCGCACCACTCTACGGTGAGTTAAAAACGCAACTCGCCACCGCAGCCTCGCTAAGAATGGATAAACATCGTAGCAATAGCGTCGGGCCACACGATCTTTATTTCACGTTGCTGGATGATTATCTGCATGTGGTGGATACCGCGCTGTGGTTGTCGGGCGGCAAAGCCTCTCTGGATGGCGGTACGCTACTGACTAACGACGCTGGCGAAATGCTGTTTGCCGAGCACCATTTTTCGGCCGGTCCTTTGCAGATCACCACCTGTATGCATCGCCGTGCCGGAAGTCAGCGTGAAACCGTGCAGGCCGTGACTGACGGTGCGCTGATCGACATTACGGAAATGCGCGAATGGCGTGAGGAGCGTGGGCAGGGTGTAGTGAATAAACCGATTCCTGGTTGGCAGAGCACGCTTGAGCAACGTGGATTTGTCGGCTGTGCGCGGCACTTCATTGAATGTGTGCAAAATCAGACAGTTCCGCAAACCGCCGGCGAACAGGCCGTGCTGGCGCAACGTATCGTTGACAAGATCTGGCGCGATGCGATGAGTGAATAAACCCTGTAACATCTGGCGGTAGCAATTCACCATAATCCAGGTAGACTATTCGCCTCTTTCAGCGCCTGCCTTGCAGGCGTTTTGCCCGTGGGTCTGGATTAGAACACCGATGAATTTATTAAAATCGCTGGCCGCCGTCAGCTCGATGACCATGTTTTCGCGTGTGCTTGGCTTCGCACGTGACGCAATTGTCGCCAGAATCTTTGGCGCAGGGATGGCAACCGACGCCTTTTTCGTCGCTTTTAAACTTCCTAACTTGTTACGCCGTATCTTTGCCGAAGGGGCATTTTCCCAGGCATTTGTACCGATTCTGGCGGAATATAAAAGTAAGCAGGGTGAAGACGCCACGCGGGTCTTTGTCTCTTATGTTTCTGGCCTGCTGACACTTGCGCTGGCGGTTGTGACGGTCGCTGGCATGCTCGCCGCACCGTGGGTGATCATGGTGACCGCGCCAGGCTTCGCTGACACAGCTGATAAATTTGCCCTGACCAGCCAGCTACTAAAGATTACCTTTCCCTATATCTTGCTGATCTCCCTGGCGTCGCTGGTGGGAGCGATTCTGAATACGTGGAACCGCTTCTCGATTCCGGCGTTTGCTCCAACACTGCTTAACATCAGCATGATTGGTTTCGCGCTGTTTGCCGCACCGTACTTTAACCCACCGGTGCTGGCGCTGGCGTGGGCTGTTACGGTCGGCGGCGTCCTGCAGCTGGTGTATCAGCTACCGCACCTGAAGAAGATCGGCATGCTGGTCCTGCCGCGCATTAACTTCCACGATGCCGGAGCAATGCGCGTGGTGAAACAGATGGGACCGGCGATCCTTGGCGTCTCTGTGAGCCAGATCTCCTTAATCATCAACACCATTTTTGCCTCGTTTCTTGCTTCCGGTTCGGTGTCGTGGATGTATTACGCCGACCGCTTAATGGAGTTTCCGTCCGGTGTGCTGGGCGTGGCGCTTGGCACCATTTTGCTGCCGTCGCTGTCGAAAAGTTTTGCCAGTGGCAATCATGATGAATACAACCGTTTGATGGACTGGGGGTTGCGTCTTTGTTTCCTGTTGGCGCTGCCGAGTGCGGTTGCGTTGGGCATTCTTTCCGGTCCGTTAACCGTTTCGCTGTTCCAGTACGGTAAAT
The DNA here is from genome assembly GCF_036662595.1 of Escherichia sp. Lx600-2. Taxonomy (NCBI): domain Bacteria; kingdom Pseudomonadati; phylum Pseudomonadota; class Gammaproteobacteria; order Enterobacterales; family Enterobacteriaceae; genus Escherichia; species Escherichia sp. Lx600-2. The sequence goes on from NZ_JAYQWM010000010.1 coordinate 25,892, forward strand.
TTACCGACTTTGATGCGCTGATGACCCAGCGGGCGTTAATTGCCTACTCGGTGGGTTTGATTGGCCTGATTGTAGTGAAAGTGTTGGCTCCTGGCTTTTATTCCCGCCAGGACATTAAAACGCCAGTGAAAATTGCCATCGTTACGCTGATTTTAACGCAATTGATGAACCTGGCGTTTATTGGTCCGTTGAAACATGCCGGGCTGTCACTTTCTATTGGTCTGGCGGCGTGTCTGAATGCTTCGCTGCTTTACTGGCAGTTGCGTAAGCAGAAAATCTTTACCCCGCAACCTGGCTGGATGGCGTTTCTGTTGCGTCTGGTGGTGGCGGTACTGGTGATGTCTGGCGTGCTTTTAGGTATGTTACATATCATGCCGGAGTGGTCATTGGGTACCATGCCCTGGCGCTTGCTGCGTTTAATGGCGGTCGTGCTGGCGGGGATTGCCGCGTACTTCGCTGCACTGGCGGTACTGGGCTTCAAAGTTAAAGAATTTGCCCGCCGGACGGTGTAACAATGCATTCCGGCCTGCAGTGCAGGCCGGAGATAATCTTCAGATCGAAATCTTTTTACTGCCGCGATGGGTTGTTGAGGTCTGACCGTTCGCCCCATATAGCGTCGGTTCCTGATGCGGTTTCAACATTTCCAGCGCCTGTTGATTGCGCTCAATCTGTCCTTCCAGTAACCAGCCGTTATGTTGATTCATTTGGCGTAGTTGCTGCGTTTTCACAGCAATTTCCTGCCAGCGTTGACTAACATCAACGCTATTTGCTGTATTGGGTTCTTTCCTGCGTAACTGTTCGAGGTAATCCAACGTTGCCAGCAGTGAGCTTTTTTGTTCTGTAATCCATTGCAACTGGCTGTCGTTGATCTGCCCCATAGAGAGATGTTGCTGCTCTTGATCCATTACCGTTTTGAGATCGTTAAGCACAGCGGACATCTGGTCGAGGATCTCTGCAAGACGCGTCATACGATTAATTACTCTGCAAGTCTTGCTGCGCTTCGTTGATCAGCGCATCGGCAATTTTGCCGGTGTCCATTTTTAGTTCACCGTTACGAATCGCCAGTTTTAACGCTTCGACACGTTCAAGATTGATATCACTGCTGCCGGGTTGCATCAGTTTTGCTTGTGCGTCGCTTAACGTCACACTGGTGCTGGTGGAGGCTGTTGTTTTTGCCGCCCGGGTGTTCGTTACCGGCGCGTCAGTGGTTTCGCGCGGTTGAACGGTGCTTACGGGCTTCAGAGGCGAAGTGCGATCAATACTCATGGTTTATTCCTCATTGAGGGCGCTTTTATCATGTGTTGCTTATTTATCGGCAAGGGACGGGTAATCTTTAACAGCTTACAGGTTTATAAGAATATTCCCATCTGCATCAACAACGCCGCTGACTACCTGTCCAGATACCATGCGCACCCGCGCATTCTGTGCGACGGCTGCATTGTTCAGCGCCTGACCTTCTGCGTTGGCGCTAAACCCATCACCGCTGGCGATCACGTTGACGCGTTGTCCCGCTTTTACCCGCCATGCCTGGCGAAACTGGGTTAACTGGATAGGTTGATCGGGTGATAGATCGCGCAGGCTAACGGCATCAACAAGTTGATTGATATCCAGCACCGTACGCGGCGGCAGGGTATCCAGCCGTCCGCGTTTTAGTTTGACATTGCCAGCTTCCAGCTTTCCTCCCCGCACAATGGGCATCGCGGCAACCACATAATTTCCTGTGGCCTGCACATTAACCTGTAAATATCGTTTGTCGTTACCGCAGCGTGCCAACACATTCACATTGCCCCACAGGCGGGAATTATTGCTCATCGAAAGCAATGGCTGCTCGCACGGCGGTAGTAGATTGGGCGCTGTACGAATAGAAACACGAACCTCATCACTTACCCCCGCGAGTTGGGCGCTAAAAAAGTTGTGCAATTGCGATGTGAGATTGCTCGCCGTACTTAACGGACTGAACAGTATCGCGATGATCGCCACGCTACGTTTTATTGTCAGCATTTTCGCCCCCAGCCATTTCTACAACGTGAATTGTACCTGTCCGCAATGACCATCAACGGCATAAATAGCGACCCATTTTGCGTTTATTCCGCCGATAACGCGCGCGTAAAGGCATTTAAGCTGATGGCAGAATTTTGATACCTGCGGAGGAGATATGCTCGATAAGCTCGACGCCGCCTTACGTTTTCAACAAGAGGCGCTCAATCTGCGCGCCCAGCGTCAGGAAGTGCTGGCAGCAAACATCGCCAATGCCGATACCCCTGGTTATCAGGCGCGCGATATCGATTTTGCCAGTGAACTTAAAAAAGTCATGCAACGTGGACGGGATGCAACCAGTGTGGTTGCTCTGACGATGACCTCAACGCAACACATTCCGGCGCAGGCGCTGACGCCTCCTACCGCAGAACTGCAATACCGTATTCCGGACCAGCCTTCGCTTGACGGTAATACCGTCGATATGGATCGCGAACGCACCCAGTTTGCCGATAACAGCCTGCAATACCAGATGAGCCTTAGTGCGTTGAGCGGGCAAATCAAAGGCATGATGAACGTTTTACAGAGCGGAAATTAACGGATGGCACTGCTGAATATTTTTGATATCGCCGGATCGGCGTTAACTGCCCAGTCCCAGCGCCTGAACGTGGCGGCCAGTAATCTGGCGAATGCTGATAGCGTGACCGGTCCCGATGGACAGCCATATCGGGCAAAACAGGTGGTATTCCAGGTTAACGCTGGACCAGGTGCTGCGACAGGCGGCGTAAAGGTTGCCGATGTTATAGAAAGTCAGGCCCCGGACAAACTGGTTTATGAACCGGGTAATCCGCTGGCGGATGCAAAGGGCTACGTAAAAATGCCGAACGTTGATGTTGTCGGAGAGATGGTTAACACCATGTCGGCGTCACGCAGCTATCAGGCCAATGTTGAAGTGCTCAACACGGTGAAAAGCATGATGCTGAAAACCCTTACGCTCGGTCAATAAAGGAGAAAGCTATGTCCATTGTGGTAACCACCACCGATCCGACAAATATCGGCGTCAGTATCACCAGCAGTAGTTCGCTCACGGGCAGCAACGCCGCAGATTTACAAAGCAGTTTTCTGACTTTGTTGGTGGCGCAGCTGAAAAACCAGGACCCGACCAATCCAATGGAAAACAACGAGCTGACGTCGCAATTGGCACAAATCAGCACGGTCAGCGGGATTGAAAAACTCAATACCACGCTCGGATCTATTTCCGGACAGATTGATAACAGCCAGTCGTTACAGGCCAGTAACCTGATCGGTCACGGCGTGATGATCCCCGGCACCACTGTTCTTGCGGGAACCGGCAGTGAAGAAGGGGCTGTGACCACGACCACGCCGTTTGGTGTTGAGCTGCAACAGGCGGCAGACAAAGTTACGGCCACCATCACCGATAAAAATGGCGCGGTTGTGCGCACCATTGATATTGGTGAACTGATCGCCGGAGTCCACAGTTTCACCTGGGACGGTACGTTGACTGACGGCAGCACTGCGCCGAACGGTTCTTACAACGTAGCGATTAGCGCCAGTAACGGTGGTACACAACTGGTTGCCCAGCCGCTGCAGTTTGCTCTGGTGCAGGGTGTGATCCGCGGCAACAACGGTAATACGCTGGATCTCGGCACTTACGGCACCACCACCCTCGACGAAGTACGGCAGATAATTTAAGCCTTCACATTTCAGGAGTCAGTCATGGCCTTTTCTCAAGCGGTTAGCGGATTAAACGCTGCCGCCACCAACCTCGATGTTATTGGCAACAATATCGCCAACTCCGCCACCTACGGCTTTAAATCAGGCACGGCCTCTTTTGCCGATATGTTTGCCGGTTCGAAAGTGGGATTGGGGGTAAAAGTTGCCGGTATCACTCAGGACTTTACCGATGGCACGACCACCAACACCGGGCGTGGTCTGGACGTTGCTATCAGCCAGAACGGTTTTTTCCGTCTGGTAGACAGCAACGGTTCGGTGTTCTACAGCCGTAACGGACAATTTAAGCTGGATGAGAACCGTAACCTGGTGAATATGCAAGGTTTACAGCTGACGGGTTACCCGGCAACCGGTACGCCGCCGACTATTCAGCAAGGGGCGAATCCGACCAATATTTCGATCCCGAATACCCTGATGGCAGCGAAAACTACCACCACGGCGTCGATGCAGATCAACTTGAATTCCAGTGATCCGCTTCCCTCTGTTAACGCATTCGATGCCAGCAATGCGGATAGCTATAACAAAAAAGGTTCGGTGACTGTTTTCGACAGTCAGGGTAATGCTCATGACATGAGCGTGTACTTTGTGAAGACCGGGGATAATAACTGGGAGGTCTACACCCAGGATAGCAGTGATCCAAACAGCATTGCGAAGATAGCGACAACACTGGAATTTAATGCTAATGGCACATTAGTGGATGGTGCGATGGCGAATAATATCGCAACCGGCGCAATTAACGGCGCAGACCCCGCCACGTTTAGCCTGAGTTTCCTCAACTCCATGCAGCAAAATACCGGCGCTAACAACATTGTGGCAACCACCCAGAACGGCTACAAACCGGGCGATCTGGTGAGTTATCAAATCAATGATGACGGTACGGTTGTCGGCAACTATTCCAACGAACAAACCCAACTGCTGGGGCAGATTGTACTGGCGAACTTTGCCAACAACGAAGGTCTGGCATCCGAAGGCGACAACGTCTGGTCTGCGACGCAATCTTCTGGCGTGGCGCTGTTGGGGACAGCCGGAACGGGCAACTTTGGCACCCTGACCAACGGTGCGTTGGAAGCGTCCAACGTCGATCTCAGTAAAGAACTGGTCAATATGATCGTTGCCCAGCGTAACTATCAGTCTAACGCCCAGACCATCAAAACCCAGGACCAGATCCTCAACACGCTGGTTAACTTACGCTAATCGCTGACGGGATAGCTCAATGGATCACGCAATTTATACCGCGATGGGAGCAGCCAGCCAGACGCTGAATCAACAGGCGGTAACCGCCAGTAATCTGGCCAATGCCTCTACGCCCGGTTTTCGTGCGCAGTTAAACGCCTTGCGCGCAGTGCCGGTGGAAGGGCTTTCACTGCCCACGCGCACGCTGGTAACGGCGTCAACACCGGGTGCAGACATGACGCCCGGCAAGATGGATTACACCTCGCGCCCGCTGGACGTTGCATTGCAGCAGGATGGCTGGCTGGCCGTGCAGACCGCTGACGGCAGCGAAGGGTATACGCGTAATGGCAGCATTCAGGTTGATCCCACCGGGCAACTGACAATTCAGGGGCATCCGGTGATAGGCGAGGCGGGGCCAATTGCTGTGCCGGAAGGGGCGGAAATCACGATAGCTGCCGATGGCACAATCTCGGCGCTGAATCCGGGCGATCCGGCAAATACGGTTGCGCCAGTAGGGCGTCTTAAACTGGTGAAAGCCACGGGCAGCGAAGTGCAGCGCGGTGACGACGGCATTTTTCGTTTAAGCGCAGAAACCCAGGCCACGCGTGGGCTTGTACTGCAGGCAGATCCAACTTTGCGTGTGATGTCGGGTGTTCTGGAAGGCAGTAATGTCAATACCGTTGCGGCAATGAGCGACATGATTGCCAGCGCGCGGCGTTTTGAAATGCAGATGAAGGTGATCAGCAGCGTCGATGATAACGCAGGCCGTGCCAACCAACTGCTGTCGATGAGTTAATTGAAAGGATACATGACAAGTATAAGTTGCCCGATGCGCAAGTTTATCGGGTCTATGGGGGCAATCGCAATTTATCGATTTTGCGAGCTCTTGTAGGCCGGATAAGGCGTTTACGCCGCATCCGGCAAGAAGACATATGCACTTTGTCACTAATCCACTACAGGACATTTTATGATCAGTTCATTATGGATCGCCAAAACGGGCCTTGACGCCCAGCAAACCAATATGGACGTCATTGCCAACAACCTGGCAAACGTCAGTACCAACGGTTTTAAGCGTCAGCGTGCGGTGTTTGAAGATCTGCTTTATCAAACCATTCGCCAGCCGGGGGCACAGTCTTCCGAACAAACCACCTTACCATCCGGATTACAAATCGGCACGGGGGTACGCCCGGTCGCCACTGAACGCTTACACAGCCAGGGAAACCTGTCGCAGACCAACAACAGCAAAGATGTCGCGATTAAAGGGCAGGGCTTTTTCCAGGTGATGTTGCCAGATGGTTCATCAGCCTATACCCGTGACGGCTCTTTCCAGGTGGATCAGAACGGGCAGCTGGTGACGGCTGGTGGTTTTCAGGTGCAGCCAGCGATCACCATTCCGGCGAATGCGTTAAGTATCACCATCGGTCGTGATGGCGTGGTCAGCGTAACCCAACAAGGCCAGGCAGCTCCGGTTCAGGTTGGGCAGCTTAATCTCACCACCTTTATGAATGACACCGGGCTGGAGAGCATTGGCGAAAACCTCTACACCGAAACGCAATCCTCCGGTGCACCGAACGAAAGCACGCCGGGCCTGAACGGCGCGGGACTGCTGTATCAAGGGTATGTTGAAACGTCTAACGTCAATGTGGCGGAAGAACTGGTCAATATGATTCAGGTGCAACGCGCTTACGAAATCAACAGTAAAGCGGTGTCCACCACCGATCAGATGCTGCAAAAACTGACGCAACTCTAAGGCATAACCGGTGGCAGGTTCACCGGTTTATTGATTTTTGAAGATGATAGCCATGCAAAAAAACGCTGCGCATACTTATGCCATTTCCAGCTTGTTGGTGCTTTCACTAACCGGCTGCGCCTGGATACCCTCCACGCCGCTGGTGCAGGGGGCGACCAGTGCACAACCGGTTCCCGGTCCGACGCCCGTCGCCAACGGTTCTATTTTCCAGTCTGCTCAGCCGATTAACTATGGCTATCAACCGCTGTTTGAAGATCGTCGACCACGCAATATTGGCGATACGCTGACCATCGTGTTGCAGGAGAACGTCAGCGCCAGCAAAAGCTCCTCTGCGAATGCCAGCCGTGACGGTAAAACTAATTTTGGCTTTGATACTGTGCCGCGCTATTTGCAGGGGCTGTTTGGTAACGCTCGTGCCGATGTCGAAGCCTCCGGTGGTAACACGTTCAACGGAAAGGGCGGGGCCAATGCCAGCAATACCTTTAGCGGCACGTTGACGGTGACGGTTGACCAGGTACTGGTCAACGGCAACCTGCATGTGGTGGGTGAAAAACAGATTGCCATTAATCAGGGTACCGAATTTATTCGCTTCTCGGGCGTGGTTAATCCACGCACTATCAGCGGCAGCAATACCGTACCGTCTACTCAGGTGGCGGATGCGCGTATTGAATACGTAGGCAATGGCTACATTAACGAAGCGCAAAATATGGGCTGGTTGCAGCGTTTCTTCCTTAACCTGTCGCCAATGTAAGTGAGGCTGTGGTGATTAAATTTCTCTCTGCATTAATTCTTCTACTGGTTACGACGGCGGCTCAGGCTGAGCGTATTCGCGATCTCACCAGTGTTCAGGGGGTAAGGCAAAACTCACTGATTGGCTATGGTCTGGTGGTGGGGCTGGATGGCACCGGTGACCAGACAACCCAGACGCCGTTTACCACACAAACGCTTAATAACATGCTCTCACAGCTGGGAATTACCGTTCCGACGGGCACCAATATGCAGCTAAAAAACGTCGCTGCGGTAATGGTGACAGCGTCACTTCCTCCGTTTGGACGTCAGGGGCAAACCATCGATGTGGTGGTTTCTTCCATGGGTAATGCCAAAAGCTTGCGTGGAGGTACGTTGTTGATGACACCGCTTAAGGGCGTTGACAGTCAGGTGTATGCGCTGGCACAGGGCAATATTCTGGTTGGCGGCGCAGGAGCCTCCGCTGGCGGTAGCAGTGTTCAGGTGAACCAACTGAACGGTGGACGGATCACCAATGGTGCGGTTATTGAACGTGAATTGCCCAGCCAGTTTGGCGTCGGGAATACCCTTAATTTGCAACTTAACGACGAAGATTTCAGCATGGCGCAGCAAATCGCTGACACCATCAACCGCGTGCGTGGATATGGCAGCGCCACCGCGTTAGATGCGCGGACTATTCAGGTGCGCGTACCGAGTGGCAACAGTTCCCAGGTCCGTTTCCTTGCCGATATCCAGAATATGCAGGTTAATGTCACCCCGCAGGACGCTAAAGTAGTGATTAACTCGCGCACCGGTTCGGTGGTGATGAATCGCGAAGTGACCCTCGACAGCTGCGCGGTAGCGCAGGGGAATCTCTCAGTTACAGTCAATCGTCAGGCCAATGTCAGCCAACCAGATACACCGTTTGGTGGCGGACAGACCGTGGTAACGCCACAAACGCAGATCGACTTACGCCAGAGCGGCGGTTCGCTGCAAAGCGTACGTTCCAGCGCCAGCCTCAATAACGTGGTGCGCGCGCTCAATGCGCTGGGCGCTACGCCGATGGATCTGATGTCTATTTTGCAATCAATGCAAAGTGCGGGATGTCTGCGGGCAAAACTGGAAATCATCTGATGATCAGCGACAGCAAACTACTGGCAAGTGCGGCCTGGGATGCGCAATCACTCAACGAACTAAAGGCGAAAGCGGGCGAAGATCCGGCGGCAAATATCCGTCCGGTGGCCCGCCAGGTGGAAGGGATGTTCGTGCAGATGATGTTGAAAAGCATGCGCGACGCTTTACCAAAAGATGGCCTGTTCAGCAGCGAGCACACTCGCCTGTATACCAGTATGTATGACCAGCAGATTGCCCAACAGATGACGGCGGGCAAAGGTCTGGGGCTTGCAGAGATGATGGTTAAGCAGATGACGCCAGAACAACCATTGCCAGAGGAGTCCACGCCAGCAGCACCGATGAAATTCCCGCTCGAAACCGTGGTGCGTTATCAAAATCAGGCGCTTTCGCAGCTGGTGCAAAAGGCCGTGCCACGTAACTACGATGATTCGCTGCCGGGTGACAGTAAAGCATTCCTCGCGCAACTCTCGCTGCCCGCCCAACTGGCAAGCCAGCAAAGCGGTGTGCCACATCATTTGATCCTCGCTCAGGCGGCGCTGGAATCTGGTTGGGGGCAACGGCAAATCCGCCGCGAAAACGGCGAGCCGAGCTATAACCTGTTTGGCGTCAAAGCCTCTGGCAACTGGAAAGGGCCAGTTACTGAAATCACCACGACTGAATATGAAAATGGCGAAGCGAAGAAAGTAAAAGCGAAATTTCGGGTCTACAGCTCGTATCTGGAAGCATTGTCGGATTACGTTGGGCTTTTAACCCGTAACCCGCGCTACGCTGCCGTGACGACCGCCGCGAGTGCGGAACAGGGGGCGCAGGCCCTACAGGACGCGGGCTATGCCACCGATCCTCACTATGCCCGTAAACTCACCAACATGATTCAGCAGATGAAATCGATAAGCGACAAGGTGAGCAAAACCTACAGCATGAACATTGATAATCTGTTCTGAATAACTCAAGTCCGGCGGGGCGCTGCCGATAATACTCTGTAATTGAAGGCTTATAAGGAACCTCCATGTCCAGCTTGATCAATAACGCCATGAGCGGACTGAACGCGGCCCAGGCGGCGTTAAATACGGCAAGTAATAATATCTCCAGCTATAACGTTGCCGGATATACCCGCCAAACCACTATTATGGCGCAGGCCAATAGCACGTTGGGTGCTGGCGGCTGGGTTGGCAATGGTGTCTACGTTTCTGGTGTGCAGCGCGAGTATGATGCGTTTATTACCAACCAGTTACGTGCGGCGCAGACGCAAAGTAGCGGCCTGACTGCCCGCTATGAGCAGATGTCGAAAATCGACAATATGCTCTCCACCAGTACCTCTTCGCTGGCAACACAGATGCAGGATTTCTTCACCAGCCTGCAAACGCTGGTGAGTAACGCGGAAGACCCGGCAGCGCGCCAGGCGCTGATTGGGAAATCAGAAGGGTTGGTGAATCAGTTTAAAACCACCGATCAGTATCTTCGCGACCAGGACAAACAGGTCAATATCGCGATAGGTGCCAGCGTTGATCAGATCAACAATTACGCTAAACAAATCGCCAGCCTGAACGATCAAATCTCCCGCCTGACAGGCGTGGGGGCAGGGGCGTCACCTAACAATCTGCTGGATCAACGCGATCAACTGGTGAGCGAATTAAACCAGATTGTTGGTGTAGAAGTCAGCGTGCAGGATGGCGGCACTTATAACATCACGATGGCCAATGGTTACTCACTGGTTCAGGGAAGTACGGCTCGGCAACTGGCGGCAGTTCCTTCCAGCGCTGACCCTTCTCGTACGACTGTCGCTTACGTTGATGGGACGGCAGGCAATATTGAGATCCCGGAGAAATTGCTGAATACCGGGTCGCTGGGCGGCATTCTGACATTCCGTTCTCAGGATCTGGACCAGACGCGTAATACGCTTGGACAACTGGCGCTGGCATTTGCTGAGGCTTTCAACACCCAACACAAAGCCGGATTTGATGCCAACGGCGATGAGGGTGAAGATTTATTTGCTATCGGTAAGCCCGCGGTTCTGCAAAACACTAAAAACAACGGTAACGTTGCGATCGGTGCCACGGTAACTGATGCCTCCGCGGTACTGGCGACAGATTACAAAATCTCGTTCGATAATAATCAGTGGCAGGTCACCCGCCTTGCCAGCAATACCACTTTTACGGTGACGCCGGATGCCAACGGTAAAGTGGCATTTGATGGTCTGGAGTTGACGTTTACAGGAACGCCTGCCGTTAACGACAGCTTCACGCTGAAACCAGTAAGTGACGCCATCGTCAACATGGATGTATTAATCACCGACGAAGCGAAAATAGCGATGGCGAGCGAAGAAGATGCGGGTGATAGCGACAACCGCAACGGTCAGGCCCTGCTGGATCTGCAAAGCAACAGTAAAACGGTGGGCGGTGCGAAATCCTTTAACGACGCTTATGCCTCGTTAGTGAGTGATATTGGTAATAAAACCGCGACGTTGAAAACCAGTAGCACCACGCAAGGTAATGTGGTGACGCAGCTTTCCAATCAGCAGCAGTCGATTTCCGGTGTCAATCTCGATGAGGAGTATGGAAATCTGCAACGTTTTCAGCAGTATTACCTGGCGAATGCGCAGGTTCTGCAGACGGCAAACGCGATTTTTGATGCACTGATTAACATTCGCTAAGGGGAGATAAAATGCGTTTCAGTACCCAGATGATGTACCAGCAAAACATGCGCGGCATCACCAATTCTCAGGCAGAATGGATGAAGTACGGCGAGCAGATGTCGACGGGTAAGCGAGTCGTTAACCCTTCAGACGATCCCATTGCTGCATCACAAGCTGTTGTTCTCTCCCAGGCACAGGCGCAAAACAGCCAGTACACGCTGGCACGTACTTTCGCCACTCAAAAAGTGTCACTGGAAGAGAGTGTACTTAGCCAGGTCACCACTGCTATCCAGAATGCTCAGGAAAAAATTGTCTACGCCAGCAATGGCACCTTGAGTGACGATGACCGGGCCTCGCTGGCTACGGATATTCAGGGGCTTCGTGACCAGTTGCTGAATCTGGCGAACACCACTGACGGTAATGGGCGCTACATTTTTGCCGGTTATAAAACAGAGACTGCGCCGTTTAGTGAGGCTAACGGTGATTATGTCGGCGGAACAGAAAGTATTAAGCAACAGGTCGATGCTTCGCGTTCGATGGTGATAGGACATACGGGCGACAAAATTTTCGACAGTATTACCAGTAACGCGGTAGCGGAACCAGACGGTAGCGCTTCTGAAACCAATCTTTTTGCCATGCTGGATAGCGCCATCGCAGCCCTGAAAACGCCGGTCGCGGATAGCGAAGCGGATAAAGAAACCGCCGCTGCGGCGTTAGATAAAACCAACCGCGGACTGAAAAACTCGCTGAACAATGTGCTGACCGTTCGCGCGGAATTAGGCACGCAGCTGAACGAACTGGAGTCGCTGGATTCATTAGGTAGCGATCGCGCATTAGGGCAAACGCAGCAGATGAGCGATCTGGTTGATGTGGACTGGAATGCAACTATTTCATCTTACATCATGCAGCAAACGGCATTGCAGGCATCGTATAAAGCATTTACCGATATGCAGGGATTGTCGCTCTTCCAGCTCAACAAATAAGCTCGCTTTAAAACATATCATGAAACTGGGTATGTTTTGTCTGCCTGCTCTGGGATCGCCGGGGCGGGCATTTTTTTGCCTATTTTGCATTGTTGGTTAGCAAGGATGCCATTCGATGAATTTTAATATGTTGATTCAAAGATGAAATAAAAAAGCCCTGGCAGTTACCAGGGCTTGATTAATTGAGCTAATTATTACTCAACAGGTTGCGGACGCGCAGGAGCGGCAGATGCATGATGCGTTGCCGTATGACCACCTGCGGCACCTTTACCTTCGAAGGCGAAAGTAGGGCGCTGCCAGTCACTGTGACGCGGTGCCTCCGGAACATATTCCGGTGCCGGAGCGCGCGTCATCGGCGCGGTAGCGTGGTTATGCTCAACGGTGACCTCAGGTTCAACCGCTGCTACCGTTTCAACTTCTGCTGCGACTTCAGCGACGACTGGCGCGGCAGGTTGAGCAACAACTTCAGGTTCAGCAACTACAACCTCAGCAGTTTCGGCAACTTCTTCAATATCTGCCGTCTCTTCCTGCGGTTCAACCACCGGTTCTGCGTGTTCTGCAACTTCCTGGGCTACGGCAACATCAGACTCGGTAATCACCTGCGGCTGTTCAGTTATCGCGGCGGCAATTACTTCAGGATGCGTCGTTTCAACCACTTCCGGTTGCGGTTCGGCAATCTGAACGGGGGCTTCTACGACTTCAGCCACTTCTTCAACAACTGGCGCGCTAAGAACCGGTTCGACAGCGGCGGCGACAGGGACCTCAGTCACCATCGGCTGCACTTGCACTTCTTCCTGTTCGCGCTGCTCTTCAACCTGTACATCTTGTGGACGTACAATCGGATAGCGGATCCAGACTTTGCCAGAGGCCAGTTCCGGAGACGCGCACGCTACGGTCAACGGCATTGGCGATTGGGTTGGATAACGCTCGTCACGATAGCGACGACGACGCTGACCACTCACGCGCAGGTGACGAGGCGAGCGGCGAGAACGACGCGGCATGCCACCGTTGTCACGGTTATCAGCATTGTTCTCTTCTTGCTGTTCTGGTGCAGTTTGCGCTACGACTGGCAGCGGGACTTTCACCAGTTCTATGCGTGGAGCTGGCGCTTCCTGAACAATTGGTTCGGCAGCGACAGTTTCTTCAGCCACCGGTGCGACTACCGTTTCTTCGGCTACGCTTTGCTCGTAACGCACTTTCTGATTGAGCTGACGCTGTTTACGACGCGGCTGAACCGGACGTACACGTTCTTCCTGTTCGGTTTCCTGAACAGATTGCTCTTCAACATTCAGCGCCTTCGCTTCTTGTTGCGCCTGACGTTTATCATCGTTACGGCGGCGGCTACGTTCACGACGCGGCGCTTGCTGCTCGTCGGCGGTACGCGCTTTTTCCGTTACCTCAGCCTGCTGACGGCTCTCACGCGTCTCGGCAGTCTGCTGCTGTGCCTGGCGACGATTACGACGGTTTTCTTCGCGATTATCGCTGCCTTCAGTACGTTCACTACGGGTGTCGCGGCGCTCATTACGGTCACGGCGGTTGTTCTGACGAGGCTTGCGACGATCCTGTTGACGTTCCGGTTTCGCTTCTGCTTTCGGTGCTGGTTGCTCGGTCGGTTTGGTTTCTTCACCACCGCTGAACAGCGCTTTCAGTGCGCCGAAGAAGCGGCTCAACAGCCCCGGTTGTGCAGGAGTTGCTGGTGTTGCCGGTGCAGCTTTCGGTGCTGGGGCTACAACAGGCGCGGCAGGTTCAGCTGGCGTTGGCGCTGGCGGCACATCCGGCATGGCAAAGGTTGCCAGCGCAGGTTGTTCCGGACGCTTACGTTCAGCGAACTCTTCTTCAGACGGCAGCGCCATCGCTTCTTCATGCAGCTTCGGCAGCATGTAGCTTAAGGTTGGGGTTTCTTCCCCTTTACGCACGCGCAGCACGTGGTAGTGCGGGGTTTCCATCTGATCGTTTGGCACAATTACACAGCGCACACCGTCCTGACGAGTTTCAATGGCATTTACCGCAGAACGTTTTTCATTCAGCAGGTAAGAAGCGATTGGCACAGGAACAATGGCGTGAACTTCCTGGGTGTTCTCTTTCAGCGCTTCTTCTTCGATCAGACGCAGAATAGAGAGCGACAGCGATTCGTTGTCACGCACGGTGCCAGTACCAGAACAACGCGGACAAACGTGATGACTGGATTCACCCAGTGATGGGCTCAGGCGCTGGCGGGACATTTCCAGCAGGCCAAAGCGAGAAATATGGCTGATTTGAATACGCGCACGGTCCTGACGCACCGCTTCACGCAGACGGTTTTCTACCGCACGCTGGTGGCGTACTGGCGTCATGTCGATGAAGTCGATAACAATCAGGCCGCCGAGGTCACGCAGGCGCAGCTGACGAGCAATCTCATCGGCGGCTTCGAGGTTGGTGTTAAACGCAGTTTCTTCGATGTCGCCGCCGCGGGTCGCGCGTGCGGAGTTGATGTCGATGGCTGTTAACGCTTCGGTGCTGTCGATAACAATCGAACCACCGGATGGCAGACGGACTTCACGCTGGAAGGCGGACTCGATCTGCGACTCGATCTGGTAGTGGCTGAACAGCGGGATCTCGCCGGTGTACAGTTTGATTTTGCTGCTGAAATCCGGGCGACCTAATGCAGCGATATGCTGACGTGCCAGTTCGAGCACTTTCGGGTTATCGATAAGGATTTCGCCGATGTCCTGACGTAAGTAATCGCGGAATGCGCGAACGATTACGTTGCTCTCCTGATGAATCAGGAACGGGGCCGGGCGGCTTTCAGCGGCTTTTTTGATGGCTTCCCAGTGTTTCAGACGGAAGCTTAAATCCCATTGCAGCGCCTCAGCAGATTTGCCGACGCCAGCGGTGCGCACGATAAGCCCCATGCCTTCCGGCAGTTCAAGGCTTGCCAGTGCTTCTTTTAATTCGGTACGGTCGTCGCCTTCGATACGGCGAGAAATGCCACCCGCGCGCGGGTTGTTCGGCATCAGAACCAGATAGCTACCCGCCAGACTGATAAAGGTGGTTAATGCCGCGCCTTTGTTGCCGCGCTCTTCTTTATCGATCTGAACAATGACCTCCTGACCTTCACGCAACACATCTTTAATGTTGGGACGACCATGAGCACTGTAGTTAGCAGGGAAATATTCGCGGGCAATTTCTTTTAGTGGGAGGAAACCGTGACGTTCAGCGCCGTAATCAACAAAAGCAGCTTCCAGACTCGGTTCAATGCGGGTGATTTTACCTTTGTAGATGTTTGCCTTTTTCTGCTCGTGCCCTGGACTTTCGATATCCAGGTCATACAGACGCTGCCCATCTACAAGGGCAACGCGCAACTCTTCCTGCTGAGTTGCGTTGATTAACATTCTTTTCATCGTAACTTACTCATTATTCTTACATTGACGACTAAGCTGCGGGCAAAGTAACGCCTTTCCGGGTGTGAACCGATGGCCTCGTGTCTAGTCGCGTCGCCAACCTCACGGTTATCGTCAGCTCAAAGAGGCGCAGAGTGTCGGTTGCCCGTTTTTCATGCGGAAAAACAGCGCAATTATCAAAGAAACAGACTGGGTATTACTCTCCAGAAATATTTCCATCTACCGGTAAGGACTGCAACCCGCAGCCCGCTAACTGCCTGAAAGATCAATACGTCTTACGCCATTGCTGCGTGGATGATCGGTCGGGCAAAATGGGTTATTCCGTAAAATTTCTTGTTTTAACAAGGATGGACACGGAAACGGCCTCATTATTCCACTGCAAGCCTTGTTATAGCAAGATGACTTTTACCATTTATCACCCGCTTACTCACAGTTTTTTCACTTCTTGCTGGTGATTGGTTTAATAACCATCAATAAAGTGATCACGTAGTGAAGTAATAAGGTGTAAAACTAAATATAAGCATAGAAAAATGAGTGGCGCGAATCCTGTTGGCTAATTAGAATCGCCCACCATGAAAACAGAGACTCCATCCGTAAAAATTGTTGCTATCACCGCTGACGAAGCGGGGCAACGTATCGATAACTTTTTGCGTACCCAATTGAAAGGCGTACCAAAAAGTATGATTTACCGTATTTTGCGTAAAGGCGAAGTGCGGGTGAACAAAAAACGTATTAAGCCTGAATATAAACTCGAAGCGGGTGATGAGGTGCGTATCCCACCGGTTCGCGTTGCTGAGCGGGAAGAAGAGGCGGTTTCACCACATCTGCAAAAGGTGGCGGCGCTGGCGGACGTCATCTTATATGAAGATGATCATATCCTGGTGCTGAATAAACCTTCCGGTACGGCGGTACATGGCGGCAGCGGTTTAAGCTTCGGCGTTATTGAAGGTTTGCGGGCGTTGCGCCCGGAAGCGCGGTTCCTTGAACTGGTTCATCGTCTCGACCGGGACACTTCAGGTGTGTTGCTGGTAGCGAAAAAACGCTCGGCGTTGCGTTCTCTGCATGAGCAATTACGTGAAAAAGGGATGCAAAAAGATTACCTGGCGCTGGTGCGCGGTCAGTGGCAGTCGCATGTGAAGAGCGTTCAAGCGCCGTTATTGAAAAATATTCTGCAAAGCGGCGAACGTATCGTGCGTGTCAGTCAGGAAGGCAAACCGTCGGAAACACGCTTTAAAGTGGAAGAACGCTATGCATTTGCCACCCTGGTGCGTTGTAGCCCGGTAACAGGGCGTACTCATCAGATCCGTGTGCATACACAGTATGCAGGTCATCCGATTGCCTTTGACGATCGCTACGGTGACCGTGAATTTGACAGACAGCTCACTGAAGCAGGCACGGGATTAAATCGTCTGTTCCTGCACGCCGCAGCGTTGAAGTTTACCCATCCGGGGACCGGTGAGGTGATGCGTATCGAAGCGCCGATGGATGATGGTTTGAAGCGTTGTTTGCAAAAGCTGCGTAACGCGCGCTAATACAAGCATATAAACCTGATAATGGGCGGTTGGCCTGATAAGGCGTTTACGCCGCATCAGGCCGCCAGCACCGATTGCCGGATGCGAAGTAACCACATCCGGCGCAAAAAACTATCCCATCAGCGGGTTTTTCCCTTCCCGACGTAACATCTGACACAGCGCGATTAGCGGTAAACCAACCAGCGTGTTAGGATCACGCCCCTCTAAACGCTCAAACAGAGTAATGCCAAATCCTTCACTCTTAAAGCTACCCGCGCAGTGCAGGGGATGCTCTTTACGCACGTAATTATCAATCTCCGCCTCGCTCAGGTGACGGAAATGGACGTCAAAAGGCTCCACTTCTGTTTGTAGATGCCCATTCGCCGAATTAAACAACGCCAGTCCAGTATAGAAAGTGACGATATTGCCGCTGGCTTTGCGTAATTGCAGACGGGCATTTTCTTCCGTTAACGGTTTACCGGTGATTTCGCCATCAAGAACACATACCTGGTCTGAACCAATAATTAAATGATCCGGATAACGTGACGCCAGAGATTGCGCTTTTTCTTGTGCCAGTCGAAGCACCAACTGTCGCGGTGATTCGTCGCTGCGTGGGGTTTCGTCGACCTCGGGTGCTGCACATTCAAAAGAGATTTGCAGTTTTTCCAGAAGAGCGCGACGCCATGGCGAGGTGGAGGCTAAAATAAGTTTAGGCATATTTTTTTCCATCAGATATAGCGTATTGATGATAGCCATTTTAAACTATGCGCTTCGTTTTGCAGGTTGATGTTCGTTATCAGCACTGAACGAAAATAAAGCAGTAACCCGCAATGTGTGCGAATTATTGGCAAAAGGCAACCACAGGCTGCCTTTTTCTTTGACTCTATGACGTTACAAAGTTAATATGCGCGCCCTATGCAAAAGGTAAAATTACCCCTGACTCTCGATCCGGTTCGTACGGCTCAAAAACGCCTTGATTACCAGGGTATCTATACCCCTGATCAGGTTGAGCGCGTCGCCGAATTCGTAGTCAGTGTGGACAGTGATGTGGAATGCTCCATGTCGTTCGCTATCGATAACCAACGTCTCGCAGTGTTAAACGGCGATGCGAAGGTGACGGTAACGCTCGAGTGTCAGCGTTGCGGGAAGCCGTTTACTCATCAGGTCTACACAACGTATTGTTTTAGTCCTGTGCGTTCAGACGAACAGGCTGAAGCACTGCCGGAAGCGTATGAACCGATTGAGGTTAACGAATTCGGTGAAATCGATCTGCTTGCAATGGTTGAAGATGAAATCATCCTCGCCTTGCCGGTAGTTCCGGTGCATGATTCTGAACACTGTGAAGTGTCCGAAGCGGACATGGTCTTTGGTGAACTGCCTGAAGAAGTGCAAAAGCCAAACCCATTTGCCGTATTAGCCAGCTTAAAGCGTAAGTAATTGGTGCTCCCCGTTGGATCGGGGATAAACCGTAATTGAGGAGTAAGGTCCATGGCCGTACAACAGAATAAACCAACCCGTTCCAAACGTGGCATGCGTCGTTCCCATGACGCGCTGACCGCAGTCACCAGCCTGTCTGTAGACAAAACTTCTGGTGAAAAACACCTGCGTCACCACATCACTGCCGACGGTTACTACCGCGGCCGCAAGGTCATCGCTAAGTAATCACGCGTCTGCGTGATGAAGCTTAGTGAGGATTTTCCCCAGGCAACTGGGGAAAGACCAAACCGGGCGGCGACGATACCTTGACACGTCTAACCCTGGCGTTAGATGTCATGGGAGGGGATTTTGGTCCTTCCGTGACAGTGCCTGCAGCATTGCAGGCACTGAATTCTAATTCGCAACTCACTCTTCTTTTAGTCGGCAATCCCGACGCCATCACGCCATTATTTGCTAAAGCTGACTTTGAACAACGTTCGCGTCTGCAGATTATTCCTGCGCAGTCAGTTATCGCCAGTGATGCCCGGCCTTCGCAAGCTATCCGCGCCAGTCGTGGGAGTTCAATGCGCATGGCCCTGGAGCTGGTGAAAGAAGGTCGAGCGCAAGCCTGTGTCAGTGCCGGTAATACCGGGGCACTGATGGGGCTGGCAAAATTATTACTCAAGCCCCTGGAGGGGATTGAGCGTCCGGCGCTGGTGACGGTATTACCGCATCAGCAAAAGGGCAAAACGGTGGTCCTCGATTTAGGGGCCAACGTCGATTGTGACAGCACAATGTTGGTGCAATTTGCCATTATGGGCTCAGTTCTGGCTGAAGAGGTGGTGGAAATTCCCAATCCTCGCGTGGCGTTGCTCAATATTGGTGAAGAAGAAGTAAAGGGTCTCGACAGTATTCGGGATGCCTCAGCGGTGCTTAAAACAATCCCTTCTATCAATTATATCGGCTATCTTGAAGCCAATGAGTTGTTAACTGGCAAGACAGATGTGCTGGTTTGTGACGGCTTTACAGGAAATGTCACATTAAAGACGATGGAAGGTGTTGTCAGGATGTTCCTTTCTCTGCTGAAATCTCAGGGTGAAGGGAAAAAACGGTCGTGGTGGCTACTGTTATTAAAGCGTTGGCTACAAAAGAGCCTGACGAGGCGATTCAGTCACCTCAACCCCGACCAGTATAACGGCGCCTGTCTGTTAGGATTGCGCGGCACGGTGATAAAAAGTCATGGTGCAGCCAATCAGCGAGCTTTTGCGGTCGCGATTGAACAGGCAGTGCAGGCGGTGCAGCGACAAGTTCCTCAGCGAATTGCCGCTCGCCTGGAATCTGTATACCCAGCTGGTTTTGAGCTGCTGGACGGTGGCAAAAGCGGAACTCTGCGGTAGCAGGACGCTGCCAGCGAACTCGCAGTTTGCAAGTGACGGTATATAACCGAAAAGTGACTGAGCGTACATGTATACGAAGATTATTGGTACTGGCAGCTATCTGCCCGAACAAGTGCGGACAAACGCCGATTTGGAAAAAATGGTGGACACCTCTGACGAGTGGATTGTCACTCGTACCGGTATCCGCGAACGCCACATTGCCGCGCCAAACGAAACCGTTTCAACCATGGGCTTTGAAGCGGCGACACGCGCAATTGAGATGGCGGGCATTGAGAAAGACCAGATTGGCCTGATCGTTGTGGCAACGACTTCTGCTACGCACGCTTTCCCGAGCGCAGCTTGTCAGATTCAAAGCATGCTGGGCATTAAAGGTTGCCCGGCATTTGACGTTGCAGCAGCCTGCGCAGGTTTCACCTATGCATTAAGCGTAGCCGATCAATACGTGAAATCTGGGGCGGTGAAGTATGCTCTGGTCGTCGGTTCCGATGTACTGGCGCGCACCTGCGATCCAACAGATCGTGGGACTATTATTATTTTTGGCGATGGCGCGGGCGCTGCGGTGCTGGCTGCCTCTGAAGAGCCGGGAATCATTTCCACCCATCTGCATGCCGACGGTAGTTATGGTGAATTGCTGACGCTGCCAAACGCCGACCGCGTGAATCCAGAGAATTCAATTCATCTGACGATGGCGGGCAACGAAGTCTTCAAGGTTGCGGTAACGGAACTGGCGCACATCGTTGATGAGACGCTGGCGGCGAATAATCTTGACCGTTCTCAACTGGACTGGCTGGTTCCGCATCAGGCTAACCTGCGTATTATCAGTGCAACGGCGAAAAAACTCGGTATGTCTATGGACAATGTCGTGGTGACGCTGGATCGCCACGGTAATACCTCTGCGGCCTCTGTCCCGTGCGCGCTGGATGAAGCTGTACGTGACGGGCGCATTAAGCCGGGGCAGTTGGTTCTGCTTGAAGCCTTTGGCGGTGGATTCACCTGGGGCTCCGCGCTGGTTCGTTTCTAGGATAAGGATTAAAACATGACGCAATTTGCATTTGTGTTCCCTGGACAGGGTTCTCAAACCGTTGGAATGCTGGCTGATATGGCGGCGAGCTATCCAATTGTCGAAGAGACGTTTGCTGAAGCTTCTGCGGCGCTGGGCTACGACCTGTGGGCGCTGACCCAGCAGGGGCCAGCTGAAGAACTGAATAAAACCTGGCAAACCCAGCCAGCGCTGTTGACTGCCTCTGTTGCGCTGTACCGCGTATGGCAGCAGCAGGGCGGTAAAGCACCGGCAATGATGGCCGGTCACAGCCTGGGGGAATACTCCGCGCTGGTTTGCGCTGGTGTGATTGATTTCGCTGATGCGGTGCGTCTGGTTGAGATGCGCGGCAAGTTCATGCAAGAAGCCGTACCGGAAGGAACGGGCGCTATGGCGGCAATCATCGGTCTGGATGATGCGTCTATTGCGAAAGCGTGTGAAGAAGCTGCAGAAGGTCAGGTCGTTTCTCCGGTAAACTTTAACTCTCCGGGACAGGTGGTTATTGCCGGTCATAAAGAAGCGGTTGAGCGTGCTGGCGCTGCCTGTAAAGCTGCGGGCGCAAAACGCGCTCTGCCGTTACCAGTGAGCGTACCGTCTCACTGTGCGCTGATGAAACCAGCAGCCGACAAACTGGCAGTAGAATTAGCGAAAATCACCTTTAACGCACCAACAGTTCCTGTTGTGAATAACGTTGATGTGAAATGCGAAACCAATGGTGATGCCATTCGTGACGCACTGGTACGTCAGTTGTATAACCCGGTTCAGTGGACGAAGTCTGTTGAGTACATGGCAGCGCAAGGCGTAGAACATCTCTATGAAGTCGGCCCGGGCAAAGTGCTTACTGGCCTGACGAAACGCATTGTCGACACCCTGACCGCCTCGGCGCTGAACGAACCTTCAGCGATGGCAGCGGCGCTCGAGCTTTAAAAGAGGAAAATCATGAATTTTGAAGGAAAAATCGCACTGGTAACCGGTGCAAGCCGCGGAATTGGCCGCGCAATTGCTGAAACACTCGCAGCCCGTGGCGCGAAAGTTATTGGCACTGCGACCAGTGAAAATGGCGCTCAGGCGATCAGTGATTATTTAGGTGCCAACGGCAAAGGTCTGATGTTGAATGTGACCGACCCGGCATCTATCGAATCTGTTCTGGAAAAAATTCGCGCAGAATTTGGTGAAGTGGATATCCTGGTCAATAATGCCGGTATCACTCGTGATAACCTGTTAATGCGAATGAAAGATGAAGAGTGGAACGATATTATCGAAACCAACCTTTCATCTGTTTTCCGTCTGTCAAAAGCGGTAATGCGCGCTATGATGAAAAAGCGTCATGGTCGTATTATCACTATCGGTTCTGTGGTTGGTACCATGGGAAATGGCGGTCAGGCCAACTACGCTGCGGCGAAAGCGGGCTTGATCGGCTTCAGTAAATCACTGGCGCGCGAAGTTGCGTCACGCGGTATTACTGTAAACGTTGTTGCTCCGGGCTTTATTGAAACGGACATGACACGTGCGCTGAGCGATGACCAGCGTGCGGGTATCCTGGCGCAGGTTCCTGCGGGTCGCCTCGGCGGCGCACAGGAAATCGCCAACGCGGTTGCATTCCTGGCATCCGACGAAGCAGCTTACATCACGGGTGAAACTTTGCATGTGAACGGCGGGATGTACATGGTCTGACCGCGATTTGCACAAAATGCTCATGTTGCGCGCAGTCTGCGTGGTTATGAGTAATAATTAGTGCAAAATGATTTGCGTTATTGGGGGGTAAGGCCTCAAAATAACGTAAAATCGTGGTAAGACCTGCCGGGATTTAGTTGCAAATTTTTCAACATTTTATACACTACGAAAACCATCGCGAAAGCGAGTTTTGATAGGAAATTTAAGAGTATGAGCACTATCGAAGAACGCGTTAAGAAAATTATCGGCGAACAGCTGGGCGTTAAGCAGGAAGAAGTTACCAACAATGCTTCTTTCGTTGAAGACCTGGGCGCGGATTCTCTTGACACCGTTGAGCTGGTAATGGCTCTGGAAGAAGAGTTTGATACTGAGATTCCGGACGAAGAAGCTGAGAAAATCACCACCGTTCAGGCTGCCATTGATTACATCAACGGCCACCAGGCGTAAGTGAACATCTCCAGGCGGTCGTTCGACCGCCTGAGTTTTATCTTTTTGTCCCACTAGAATCATTTTTTCCCTCCCTGGAGGACAAACGTGTCTAAGCGTCGTGTAGTTGTGACCGGACTGGGCATGTTGTCTCCTGTCGGCAATACCGTAGAGTCTACCTGGAAAGCTCTGCTTGCCGGTCAGAGTGGCATCAGCCTAATCGACCATTTCGATACTAGCGCCTATGCAACGAAATTTGCTGGCTTAGTAAAGGATTTTAACTGTGAGGACATTATCTCGCGCAAAGAACAGCGCAAGATGGATGCCTTCATTCAATATGGAATTGTCGCTGGCGTTCAGGCCATGCAGGATTCTGGCCTTGAAATAACGGAAGAGAACGCAACCCGCATTGGTGCCGCAATTGGCTCCGGGATTGGCGGCCTCGGACTGATCGAAGAAAACCACACATCTCTGATGAACGGTGGTCCACGTAAGATCAGCCCATTCTTCGTTCCGTCAACGATTGTGAACATGGTGGCAGGTCATCTGACTATCATGTATGGCCTGCGTGGCCCAAGCATCTCTATCGCGACCGCCTGTACTTCCGGCGTGCACAACATTGGCCATGCTGCGCGTATTATCGCGTATGGCGATGCTGACGTGATGGTTGCAGGTGGCGCAGAGAAAGCCAGTACGCCGCTGGGTGTTGGTGGTTTTGGCGCGGCACGTGCATTATCTACCCGCAATGATAACCCGCAAGCGGCGAGCCGCCCGTGGGATAAAGAGCGTGATGGCTTCGTACTGGGCGATGGTGCCGGTATGCTGGTACTTGAAGAGTACGAACACGCGAAAAAACGCGGTGCGAAAATTTACGCTGAACTCGTCGGCTTTGGTATGAGCAGCGATGCTTATCATATGACGTCACCGCCAGAAAATGGCGCAGGCGCAGCTCTGGCAATGGCAAATGCTCTGCGTGATGCAGGCATTGAAGCGAGTCAGATTGGCTACGTTAACGCGCACGGTACTTCTACGCCGGCTGGCGATAAAGCTGAAGCGCAGGCGGTGAAAACCATCTTCGGTGAAGCTGCAAGCCGTGTGTTGGTAAGCTCCACGAAATCTATGACCGGTCACCTGTTAGGTGCGGCGGGTGCAGTAGAATCTATCTACTCCATCCTGGCGCTGCGCGATCAGGCTGTTCCGCCAACCATCAACCTGGATAACCCGGATGAAGGTTGCGATCTGGATTTCGTACCGCACGAAGCGCGTCAGGTTAGCGGAATGGAATACACTCTGTGTAACTCCTTCGGCTTCGGTGGCACTAATGGTTCTTTGATCTTTAAAAAGATCTAAATTGTCATTTTCCACCCTTATAAAAGGTCCGCTTGCGGGCCTTTTTTCTTAGCTTTTATTCCGACTTGTTCCGTAGTGAACATGCTGCCACACTAACAATTCTCTGATAAGGAGCCGGTATGTTCTTAATTAACGGTCATAAGCAGGAATCGCTGGCAGTAAGCGATCGGGCAACGCAGTTTGGTGATGGTTGTTTTACCACCGCCAGAGTTATCGACGGTAAAGTCAGTTTGTTATCGGCGCATATCCAGCGACTACAGGATGCTTGTCAGCGGTTGATGATTTCCTGTGACTTCTGGCCTCAGCTTGAACAAGAGATGAAAACGCTGGCAGCAGAACAGCAAAATGGTGTACTGAAAGTCGTGATCAGTCGCGGTAGTGGCGGGCGAGGGTACAGCACATTGAACAGTGGACCGGCAACGCGGATTCTCTCCGTTACGGCTTATCCTGCACATTACTACCGTTTGCGTAACGAGGGGATGACGTTGGCGCTAAGCCCGGTGCGGCTGGGGCGCAATCCTCATCTTGCAGGTATTAAACATCTTAATCGGCTTGAGCAAGTATTGATTCGCTCTCATCTTGAGCAGACAAACGCTGATGAGGCGCTGGTCCTTGACAGCGAAGGGTGGGTTACGGAATGCTGTGCGGCTAATTTGTTCTGGCGGAAGGGCAACGTAGTTTATACGCCGCGACTGGATCAGGCAGGTGTTAACGGCATTATGCGACAATTCTGTATCCGTTTGCTGGCACAATCCTCTTATCAGCTTGTCGAAGTGCAAGCTTCTCTGGAAGAGGCGTTGCAGGCAGATGAGATGGTTATTTGTAATGCGTTAATGCCAGTGATGCCCGTACGTGCCTGTGGCGATGTCTCCTTTTCGTCAGCAACGTTATATGAATATTTAGCCCCACTTTGTGAGCGCCCGAATTAGTCATGAAAAAAGTGTTATTGATAATCTTGTTATTGCTGGTGGTACTGGGTATCGCCGCTGGTGTGGGCATCTGGAAGGTTCGCCATCTTGCCGACAGCAAGTTGCTTATCAAAGAAGAGACGATATTTACCCTGAAGCCAGGGACCGGACGTCTGGCGCTAGGTGAACAGCTTTATACCGATAAGATCATCAATCGCCCACGGGTTTTTCAATGGTTGCTGCGTATCGAACCGGATCTTTCTCACTTTAAAGCCGGGACTTACCGCTTTACACCGCAGATGACCGTGCGCGAGATGCTGAAATTGTTGGAAAGCGGTAAAGAAGCCCAGTTCCCGCTGCGACTGGTAGAAGGGATGCGTTTGAGCGACTACCTCAAGCAATTGCGTGAGGCTCCGTATATCAAGCACACGCTGAGTGACGATAAGTACGCCACCGTAGCGCAGGCACTTGAACTGGAAAACCCGGAGTGGATTGAAGGTTGGTTCTGGCCAGACACCTGGATGTATACCGCCAATACTACCGATGTCGCGTTACTCAAGCGAGCGCACAAGAAAATGGTGAAAGCGGTCGATAGCGCCTGGGAAGGGCGTGCGGACGGTCTGCCTTATAAAGATAAAAATCAGCTGGTGACGATGGCATCAATTATCGAAAAAGAAACCGCCGTTGCCAGTGAACGCGATCAGGTTGCCTCGGTATTTATCAACCGTTTACGCATTGGTATGCGCCTGCAGACCGACCCGACCGTGATTTACGGGATGGGAGAGCGTTATAATGGCAAACTTTCTCGTGCAGACCTGGAAACGCCGACAGCGTATAACACCTATACCATTACCGGTTTGCCGCCAGGTGCGATAGCTACGCCGGGGGCGGATTCGCTGAAGGCTGCTGCGCATCCGGCAAAAACGCCGTATCTCTATTTTGTGGCCGATGGTAAAGGTGGTCACACGTTTAATACCAATCTTGCCAGTCATAACAAGTCTGTGCAGGATTATCTGAAAGTGCTTAAGGAAAAAAATGCGCAGTAAGTATATCGTCATTGAGGGGCTGGAAGGCGCAGGCAAAACTACCGCGCGTAATGTGGTGGTTGAGACGCTCGAGCAACTGGGTATCCGCGACATGGTTTTCACTCGGGAACCTGGCGGTACGCAACTTGCCGAAAAGTTAAGAAGCCTGGTGCTGGATATCAAATCGGTAGGCGATGAAGTCATTACCGATAAAGCCGAAGTTCTGATGTTTTATGCCGCGCGCGTTCAACTGGTAGAAACGGTCATCAAACCTGCGCTGGCTAACGGCACCTGGGTGATTGGCGATCGTCACGATCTCTCCACTCAGGCGTATCAGGGCGGAGGACGTGGTATTGACCAACATATGCTGGCAACACTGCGTGATGCTGTTCTCGGGGATTTTCGCCCCGACTTAACGCTCTATCTCGATGTTACCCCGGAAGTTGGCTTAAAACGCGCGCGTGCGCGCGGCGAGCTGGATCGTATTGAGCAAGAGTCTTTCGATTTCTTTAATCGCACCCGCGCCCGCTATCTGGAACTGGCTGCACAAGATAAAAGTATTCATACCATTGATGCCACCCAGCCGCTGGAGGCCGTGATGGATGCAATCCGCACTACCGTGACCCACTGGGTGAAGGAGTTGGACGCATGAGATGGTATCCATGGTTACGACCTGATTTCGAAAAACTGGTAGCCAGCTATCAGGCCGGAAGAGGTCACCATGCGCTACTCATTCAGGCGTTACCGGGCATGGGCGATGATGCTTTAATCTACGCCCTGAGCCGTTATTTACTCTGCCAACAACCGCAGGGCCACAAAAGTTGCGGTCACTGTCGTGGATGTCAGTTGATGCAGGCTGGCACGCATCCCGATTACTACACCCTGGCTCCCGAAAAAGGGAAAAATGCGCTGGGCATTGATGCGGTACGTGAGGTCACCGAAAAGCTGAATGAGCACGCACGCTTAGGTGGTGCGAAAGTTGTCTGGGTAACCGATGCTGCCTTACTAACCGACGCCGCGGCTAACGCATTGCTGAAAACGCTTGAAGAGCCACCAGCAGAAACCTGGTTTTTCCTGGCTACCCACGAGCCTGAACGTTTACTGGCAACATTACGTAGTCGTTGTCGGTTACATTACCTTGCGCCGCCGCCGGAACAGTACGCCGTGACCTGGCTTTCACGCGAAGTGACAATGTCACAGGATGCATTACTTGCCGCATTGCGCTTAAGCGCCGGTTCGCCTGGCGCGGCACTGGCGTTGTTTCAGGGAGATAACTGGCAGGCTCGTGAAACATTGTGTCAGGCGTTGGCATATAGCGTGCCATCGGGCGACTGGTATTCGCTGCTGGCGGCCCTTAATCATGAACAAGCTCCGGCGCGTTTACACTGGCTGGCAACGTTGCTGATGGATGCGCTAAAACGCCATCATGGCGCTGCGCAGGTGACCAATGTTGATGTGCCGGGCCTGGTCGTCGAACTAGCAAACCATCTTTCTCCCTCGCGCCTGCAGGCTATACTGGGGGATGTTTGCCACATTCGTGAACAGTTAATATCTGTCACAGGCATCAACCGCGAGCTTCTCATCACCGATCTTTTACTGCGTATTGAGCATTACCTGCAACCGGGCGTTGTGCTACCGGTTCCTCATCTTTAAGAGAGACATCATGTTTTTAGTCGACTCACACTGCCATCTCGATGGTCTGGATTATGAATCTTTGCATAAGGACGTGGATGACGTTCTGGCGAAAGCCGCCGCACGCGATGTGAAATTTTGTCTGGCAGTCGCCACAACATTACCGGGTTATTTACACATGCGGGATCTGGTAGGCGAACGTGACAACGTCGTATTTTCTTGTGGCGTGCATCCACTCAACCAGAATGATCCCTACGATGTAGAAGATTTACGCCGTCTGGCGGCAGAAGAGGGTGTTGTAGCGCTGGGTGAAACCGGGCTGGATTATTATTACACACCGGAAACTAAAGTACGTCAGCAAGAGTCCTTCATCCATCATATCCAGATTGGTCGTGAACTGAACAAGCCGGTTATCGTCCATACCCGTGACGCCCGCGCCGATACGCTGGCAATTCTGCGCGAAGAAAAAGTGACGGATTGCGGTGGCGTACTACACTGTTTTACAGAGGACAGAGAAACGGCGGGCAAATTACTGGATCTCGGATTTTACATCTCCTTTTCCGGCATTGTGACCTTCCGTAATGCGGAGCAACTGCGCGATGCTGCGCGTTATGTCCCCCTGGATCGGTTACTGGTGGAAACTGACTCACCTTACCTTGCGCCGGTACCGCATCGAGGAAAAGAGAATCAACCTGCGATGGTTCGTGACGTTGCAGAATACATGGCTGTGTTGAAAGGTGTTGCCGTTGAAGAACTGGCGCAGGTAACCACCGATAACTTCGCCCGTCTGTTTCACATCGACGCTTCCCGCCTTCAATCCATCCGTTGAATGAGTTTTTTTAAAGCTCGTAATTAATGGCTAAAACGAGTAAAGTTCACCGCCGAAAATTGGGCGGTGAATAACCACGTTTGAAATATTGTGACATATGTTTTGTCAAAATGTGCAACTTCTCCAATGATCTGAAGTTGAAACGTGATAGCCGTCAAACAAATTGGCACTGAATTATTTTACTCTGTGTAATAAATAAAGGGCGCTTAGATGCCCTGTACACGGCGAGGCTCTCCCCCCTTGCCACGCGTGAGAACGTAAAAAAAGCACCCATACTCAGGAGCACTCTCAATTATGTTTAAGAATGCATT
This sequence comes from Escherichia sp. Lx600-2, assembly GCF_036662595.1. Classification (NCBI taxonomy): domain Bacteria; kingdom Pseudomonadati; phylum Pseudomonadota; class Gammaproteobacteria; order Enterobacterales; family Enterobacteriaceae; genus Escherichia; species Escherichia sp. Lx600-2. The sequence continues at coordinate 54,914 of NZ_JAYQWM010000010.1, forward strand.
TGCTAACCTGCAAAAGGTCGGTAAATCGCTGATGCTGCCGGTATCCGTACTGCCTATCGCAGGTATTCTGCTGGGCGTCGGTTCCGCGAATTTCAGCTGGCTGCCCGCCGTTGTATCGCATGTTATGGCAGAAGCAGGCGGTTCCGTCTTTGCAAACATGCCACTGATTTTTGCGATCGGTGTCGCCCTCGGCTTTACCAATAACGATGGCGTATCCGCGCTGGCCGCAGTTGTTGCCTATGGCATCATGGTTAAAACCATGGCCGTGGTTGCGCCACTGGTACTGCATTTACCTGCTGAAGAAATCGCCTCTAAACACCTGGCGGATACAGGCGTACTCGGAGGGATTATCTCCGGTGCGATCGCAGCGTACATGTTTAACCGTTTCTACCGTATTAAGCTGCCTGAGTATCTTGGCTTCTTTGCCGGTAAACGCTTTGTGCCGATCATTTCTGGCCTGGCTGCCATCTTTACTGGCGTTGTGCTGTCCTTCATTTGGCCGCCGATTGGTTCTGCAATCCAGACCTTCTCTCAGTGGGCTGCTTACCAGAACCCGGTAGTTGCGTTTGGCATTTACGGTTTCATCGAACGTTGCCTGGTACCGTTTGGTCTGCACCACATCTGGAACGTACCTTTCCAGATGCAGATTGGTGAATACACCAACGCAGCAGGTCAGGTTTTCCACGGCGACATTCCGCGTTATATGGCGGGTGACCCGACTGCGGGTAAACTGTCTGGTGGCTTCTTGTTCAAAATGTACGGTCTGCCAGCTGCCGCAATTGCTATCTGGCACTCTGCTAAACCAGAAAACCGCGCGAAAGTGGGCGGTATTATGATCTCCGCGGCGCTGACCTCGTTCCTGACCGGTATCACCGAGCCGATCGAGTTCTCCTTCATGTTCGTTGCGCCGATCCTGTACATCATCCACGCGATTCTGGCAGGCCTGGCATTCCCAATCTGTATTCTTCTGGGGATGCGTGACGGTACGTCGTTCTCGCACGGTCTGATCGACTTCATCGTTCTGTCTGGTAACAGCAGCAAACTGTGGCTGTTCCCGATCGTCGGTATCGGTTATGCGATTGTTTACTACACCATCTTCCGCGTGCTGATTAAAGCACTGGATCTGAAAACGCCGGGTCGTGAAGACGCGACTGAAGATGCAAAAGCGACAGGTACCAGCGAAATGGCACCGGCTCTGGTTGCTGCATTTGGTGGTAAAGAAAACATTACTAACCTCGACGCATGTATTACCCGTCTGCGCGTCAGCGTTGCTGATGTGTCTAAAGTGGATCAGGCCGGCCTGAAGAAACTGGGCGCAGCGGGCGTAGTGGTTGCTGGTTCTGGTGTTCAGGCGATTTTCGGTACTAAATCCGATAACCTGAAAACCGAGATGGATGAGTACATCCGTAACCACTAATCCGTAAGACGTTGGGGAGACTAAGGCAGCCAGATGGCTGCCTTTTTTACAGGTGTTATTCAGAATTGATACGTGCCGGTAATGCTGAAATTACGCGGTGCGCCGTAGACGATAGAACCTTCCACGTTGGTATCGTAGGTTTTGTCGAACAGGTTATTGACGTTCCCCTGTAACGAGAAGTTTTTCGTCACCTGGTAGCGGGTGAAGAGATCCACCAGCGCGTAGCTACCTTGCTCGGCGCGGAAGGTGCCATACGGTGTCACGGTGTCGGTATACACGCGATTTTGCCAGTTAACACCACCGCCGACCGTCAACTCTGGCATGACAGGCAACCGGTAGCTGGTGAACATTTTAACCGTGGTGCGAGGCAGATTAGGATTAACGGCGTTTCCTTCGTTATCCTCTGCAATATAGCGCGTTGCGCCAAATGTCAGCTGCCAGTTGTCGGTAATTGCGCCGTTGAGTTCAAATTCCACACCTTTACTGACTGTCCCATCCACCGCTTTATAGGCGGTTTCGCCGTTGCTGCCGGGGATAGGTGTACCGGTGGACTGAGCGACATTATCCTGCTCAATACGGAAGATGGCTAACGTGGTGGTCAGACGGCTATTCATCCAGTCCGATTTCAGACCCAGCTCGTAGTTGTTACCGGTGATTGGAGCCAGATATTTGCCTGAACTGTCACGATCATTTTGCGGCTGGAAAATAGAGGTATAGCTGGCGTAGGTCGACCAGTTGTCATTGATGTCAAACACCAGACCAGCGTAAGGCGTGGTGTGGTTTTTCTCCATGCTGTAAGTCAGCGTATCAACCCGCCAGTTGGTATAACGTGCGCCGAGGATCAGATGCAGCGGATCGGCAAGGGTGACACGAGTGGCAGCATATAACGATTTCATATGTGTGGTATCGTCCTGCGCCAGGCTCTGTGGTGACCAGTCGGTTTGTGGGAAATTGCCATTAAAGTTGTAGAAACTGCCAATTTCATCCGGGAAGATGTTGGCCCATGAACTGAAGTAACGATTGTTTTGTTTGCTGTAACTGCCACCAAACATTAGATTGTGCTGACGACCAAACAATTCATAACTACCGTCAGCGAACAAATCCAGCGCATCAACTTTACGTTTGCCACTGTTCCAACCGGTGCCGCCGACATAATCAAAGCCAGGTCCATAATTACTGTATGGCCCAACCAGCATACCATCCGCTTTGTTTACATAGGCATCGACATACATCATTTTGCTGTCAAATTCGACTTCAGAGTGGGTGGCATTCAGTGTCGCTTGCCAGGTATCAGCAAACCGCTGCTTCAGGGTCATAAAGACCTTGTTGATCTCTTTATCGTTGTACGCCCAGTCAGGTGCGGTACTGCGTGCGCGATCGTAACTGTTGCTGCTGCCATCAGTATTCCAGCGCGGTAAACCGCCCCAGGTTGGGCTATTAACATCAATGCGCTGATATTCGTAACCGGCTGAAAGCGTCGTAAGATCGCCTAAATCAGCATCGACAATGCCGGAGAAGAAGGTCTTTTCACTATTGTAGCGGTCCAGCCATGAGTCGTTATTCTGGTAGCCGCCGACAATTCGCGCGCGGATTTTACCGTCTTCGGTGAGTGGGCTTTGTAAATCCGCCACATACCGTTCTTTGTTCCAGCTACCGTATTCCGCCGAGACATCGCCTTTAAATTCACGACTGGTCGCGTGTTTTCGAACCATATTAATTGCCGCAGATGGATTACCCGTCCCGGTCATGAGTCCTGTCGCGCCACGCACTACTTCTACGCGTTCAAACAGTGCCATATCAGAAAGTGCGTCGCCCAGATTCCAGCGCGATTCAAAATAGGTGGGGATACCATCAACCATATAGTTATCGATCTGGAATCCGCGGGAATAATAAAGAGCACGATCGGAATCCGCCTGACTTTTGCTGATCCCCAGCGTGTTTTCCATCACTTCGCCCAGCGTTTGTAACTGCTGATCTTCCATCCGCTGCTGGCTAACAATAGTGACCGACTGAGGAATATCACGTTGAGTCATCTGCATTTTGGTACCCGCAGAGGTAGACGTTACGCTGTAATCATTTTCGCCATCATCTGGAGCTGTGGCTGAACCCTCAACAATCACCGTTTCTTCAGTGGCTGGTGCAGCAAAAGCGGCAGAAGGTAATAGTGCCAATGCTATGCAACCGGCAAGTAGTGACGGTTTGGTGATGGCTTGATATTGATTATCCCTGTTAAATTGTGTTGAAAGCATTTGAAATCTCTTGGTTTATGTTGTCGTCAGGCTCATGCCGGAGGAGGGTGATGAGCGGTTATATTTAGTGTGCGAATAATTTTGTTTGTAAATGCAAATGAGAAATATACGCATTCATATTTGTCGTGTAAACCAAACAGAGAATGTCTTTTCAGCGCATTCGCAGGCAGAAATGGGAATAATGGAGATATATACGGCAGCAAAACGATTTTTTGCTTAAGAAATCGTGAGTTAAGGTTGAAAGAGCAGGTTTAACTCGACCATACTCTATACTCGCAGTGTGGCGCGGCGTAGCATGGCGCAACGCATGGCTATTTGAAAAAGGAAAATGTCGTGGCAGAAGAAACTATATTCAGCAAAATTATTCGTCGTGAGATCCCCTCCGATATCGTCTACCAGGATGATCTGGTAACGGCGTTTCGCGATATTTCGCCGCAAGCGCCAACGCATATTCTGATCATTCCGAATATCCTCATTCCGACTGTGAACGACGTGTCAGCTGAGCATGAGCAGGCGCTGGGACGCATGATCACCGTAGCGGCAAAAATTGCTGAGCAAGAAGGTATTGCCGAAGATGGCTATCGTCTGATCATGAACACCAACCGCCATGGCGGACAAGAGGTTTACCACATCCATATGCACTTGTTGGGTGGCCGTCCGCTGGGACCAATGCTGGCGCATAAAGGTCTGTAACGATGAGAAAAGGATGCTTTGGGTTGGTGTCTCTGGCGTTGTTACTGCTGGTGGGCTGTCGTTCACATCCGGAAATTCCGGTGAATGATGAGCAATCGCTGGTGATGGAGTCATCTTTATTGGCTGCGGGCATCAGTGCAGAAAAGCCGGTCCTTTCGACGTCTGATATTCAACCTTCAGCATCCTCAACGCTTTATAACGAAAGGCAAGAACCCGTTACCGTTCATTATCGTTTTTACTGGTATGACGCCAGAGGGCTGGAGATGCATCCTCTGGAAAGGCCACGCAGCGTTACCATTCCCGCACATTCGGCGGTAACGCTGTACGGCAGCGCCAATTTTCTGGGGGCGCACAAAGTCAGACTTTATCTATATTTGTAAGGGGTGAATCTTGATGACAAAAATGAGTCGCTACGCCTTGATTACTGCGCTGGCGATGTTTCTCGCCGGGTGTGTGGGGCAACGTGAACCTGCACCGGTAGAAGAAGTGAAACCAGCGCCGGAACAACCAGCCGAGCCACAACAGCCTGTCCCCACAGTGCCCTCGGTGCCGACGATCCCTCAGCAGCCAGGCCCAATTGAGCACGAAGATCAAACTGCACCGCCTGCGCCGCATATTCGCCATTATGACTGGAATGGCGCAATGCAGCCGATGGTCAGTAAGATGCTTGGGGCTGACGGGGTGACTGCGGGTAGCGTCCTTCTGGTTGATAGCGTTAACAACCGTACTAACGGTTCGCTGAATGCCGCAGAAGCGACCGAAACGCTGCGAAATGCGCTGGCTAATAACGGTAAATTTACCCTGGTTTCCGCCCAGCAGCTGTCGATGGCTAAGCAACAGTTAGGTTTGTCGCCGCAGGACAGTTTAGGTACCCGTAGTAAAGCCATAGGCATTGCCCGCAATGTCGGCGCTCATTACGTGCTGTACTCCAGCGCCTCTGGCAACGTTAACGCTCCGACCCTACAAATGCAGCTGATGCTGGTGCAGACGGGCGAAATTATCTGGTCAGGTAAAGGTGCCGTTTCGCAGCAATAATCCCATCACGCGCGACGAATTGCTGTCGCGCTTTTTCCCGCAGTTTCATCCCGTCACGACGTTTAATAGTGGGCTTAGTGGCGGGAGTTTTCTCATTGAACACCAGGGCCAGCGTTTTGTTGTGCGTCAGCCGCACGATCCTGATGCGCCGCAGTCCGCGTTCTTGCGCCAGTATCGGGCTTTATCACAACTACCCGCATGCATTGCACCGAAGCCGCATTTATATCTCCGTGACTGGATGGTAGTCGACTATCTGCCCGGCGAGGTAAAAACGTATTTGCCGGATACTAACGAACTGGCAGGCTTGCTGTATTATCTACATCAACAACCGCGTTTTGGCTGGCGAATAACGCTGTTGCCGTTACTGGAACTGTACTGGCAGCAAAGCGATCCGGCGCGGCGGACAGTGGGTTGGCTGCGAATGTTAAAACGTCTGCGCAAAGCGCGGGAACCACGGCCTTTACGCTTAAGTCCATTGCATATGGATGTCCACGCCGGAAATTTAGTGCATAGCGCGTCAGGGTTAAAACTCATCGACTGGGAGTATGCAGGAGATGGTGATATCGCGCTGGAACTGGCGGCTGTGTGGGTGGAAAATACTGAACAGCACCGGCAATTGGTCAATGACTATGCCACTCGCGCGAAGATTTATCCGGCGCAATTATGGCGTCAGGTCAGGCGATGGTTTCCCTGGCTGCTGATGCTCAAAGCAGGGTGGTTTGAGTACCGCTGGCGACAAACCGGCGATCAACAATTTATCAGGCTGGCCGATGACACCTGGCGGCAGCTATTAATAAAACAATAAGGAGAGCAGTGTGGGTCCAGTAATGTTGGATGTCGAAGGTTACGAACTGGACGCGGAAGAGCGTGAAATACTGGCGCATCCGCTGGTGGGAGGGCTGATTCTCTTTACGCGAAACTATCATGATCCTGCCCAGTTGCGTGAACTGGTGCGCCAGATCCGCGCAGCATCGCGCAATCATCTGGTGGTGGCGGTAGATCAGGAAGGTGGACGCGTCCAGCGTTTTCGCGAAGGTTTTACCCGCTTACCGGCAGCACAATCCTTTGCTGCGCTGTTGGGAATGGAAGAGGGCGGCAAACTGGCGCAAGAGGCGGGTTGGCTGATGGCCAGCGAAATGATCGCTATGGATATTGATATCAGCTTTGCGCCAGTGCTGGATGTAGGACATATCAGCGCGGCGATTGGCGAGCGTTCTTATCATGCCGACCCAGAAAAAGCCCTGGCAATCGCCAGTCGGTTTATTGATGGGATGCATGAAGCCGGAATGAAAACGACCGGGAAACACTTCCCAGGACACGGTGCAGTAACTGCAGATTCACACAAAGAGACGCCGTGCGACCCACGCCCGCAAGCGGAAATTCGTGCCAAAGATATGTCGGTTTTCAGCACGTTAATCCGCGAAAATAAACTCGACGCCATTATGCCTGCGCATGTGGTCTACAGTGATGTTGATCCGCGTCCGGCGAGCGGTTCTTCCTACTGGCTGAAAACCGTTTTGCGTCAGGAACTGGGTTTTGACGGCGTGATTTTCTCTGACGATTTATCGATGGAAGGTGCCGCGATTATGGGCAGTTATGCCGAACGCGGGCAGGCATCACTGGATGCGGGTTGCGATATGATCCTGGTCTGCAATAATCGTAAAGGGGCCGTCAGCGTGTTAGATAATCTGTCACCGATCAAGGCAGAACGTGTTACACGTTTGTATCATAAAGGTTCATTTTCGCGACAGGAACTGATGGACTCGGCTCGCTGGAAAGCGATCAGCACCCGTCTGAATCAGTTACATGAACGCTGGCAGGAAGAGAAAGCAGGTCACTAACCCTGGCTTATGTGAGGAAGCGATGATTATCTATTTACACGGTTTTGACTCTAACAGTCCGGGTAACCACGAGAAAGTCTTACAATTGCAGTTTATTGACCCGGATGTACGCTTGATAAGCTACAGTACGCGGCATCCGAAACATGATATGCAGCATCTGCTTAAAGAAGTGGACAAAATGTTGCAACTGAACGTTGACGAGCGTCCGCTAATTTGCGGCGTTGGCCTGGGCGGATACTGGGCTGAACGGATTGGTTTTCTTTGCGACATCCGCCAGGTGATCTTCAACCCTAATTTGTTCCCTTATGAGAACATGGAAGGCAAGATTGATCGCCCGGAAGAGTATGCCGATATTGCCACTAAGTGTGTGACCAACTTCCGTGAGAAGAATCGCGATCGTTGCCTGGTGATTTTGTCGCGTAATGATGAAGCGCTTAACAGCCAGCGGACATCTGAAGAGTTGCATCATTATTACGAGATTGTCTGGGACGAAGAGCAGACGCACAAATTCAAGAATATCTCCCCGCATTTACAGCGCATTAAAGCGTTCAAAACCCTCGGGTAAATGCCCTCGTCGCATCAGGTAACCTTGCCGGTACCTGATGCGCTCCGAATTCTGTAAGTCGGATAAGGCGTTTACGCCGCATCCGACAGTCGAGCATCAATGCCTGATGCGCCTCTTATCAGGCCTACCGAACGCCCTGCATACACCCCTCACTCTATATCACTCTCACAAATTCGCTCAAATAATAAACAATAAACTCTGTTTTTTGATCTCACCCGGTAAAGTCGCCTATCTTTTCAGCAACAAAACTTGATTAACATCAATTTTGGTATGACCAATGCACCATTCATGTTATTCTCAATAGCGAAGAACATTTTTCATTGCTGTAACCTGTTGTTAATTAAGAGCTATGTTAATAACCATTAATTAACAATTGGTTAATAAATTTAAGGGGGTCACGTTGACTACGCCATTGAAAAAAATTGTGATTGTCGGCGGCGGTGCTGGTGGGCTGGAAATGGCAACACAGCTGGGGCATAAGCTGGGACGCAAGAAAAAAGCCAAAATTACGCTGGTCGATCGTAACCACAGCCACCTGTGGAAACCGCTGCTGCACGAAGTGGCGACTGGCTCGCTTGATGAAGGCGTCGATGCGTTGAGCTATCTGGCCCATGCGCGCAATCATGGTTTCCAGTTCCAGCTGGGTTCCGTCATTGATATTGATCGTGAAGCGAAAACAATCACTATTGCAGAACTGCGCGATGAGAAAGGTGAACTGCTGGTTCCGGAACGTAAAATCGCCTATGACACCCTGGTAATGGCGCTGGGTAGCACCTCTAACGATTTCAATACGCCAGGTGTCAAAGAGAACTGCATTTTCCTCGATAACCCGCACCAGGCGCGTCGCTTCCACCAGGAGATGCTGAATTTGTTCCTGAAATACTCCGCCAACCTGGGCGCGAATGGCAAAGTGAACATTGCGATTGTCGGCGGCGGCGCGACGGGTGTAGAACTCTCCGCTGAACTGCACAACGCGGTCAAGCAACTGCACAGCTACGGTTACAAAGGCCTGACCAACGAAGCCCTGAACGTAACGCTGGTAGAAGCGGGTGAACGTATTTTGCCTGCATTACCGCCACGTATCTCTGCTGCGGCCCACAACGAGCTAACGAAACTTGGCGTTCGCGTGCTGACGCAAACCATGGTCACCAGTGCTGATGAAGGCGGCCTGCACACTAAAGATGGTGAATATATTGAGGCTGATCTGATGGTATGGGCAGCCGGGATCAAAGCGCCAGACTTCCTGAAAGATATCGGTGGTCTTGAAACTAACCGTATCAACCAGCTGGTGGTGGAACCGACGCTGCAAACCACCCGCGATCCAGATATTTACGCTATTGGCGACTGCGCGTCATGCCCGCGTCCGGAAGGGGGCTTTGTTCCGCCGCGTGCTCAGGCTGCACACCAGATGGCGACTTGCGCAATGAACAACATTCTGGCGCAGATGAACGGTAAGCCGCTGAAAAATTATCAGTATAAAGATCATGGTTCACTGGTATCGCTGTCGAACTTCTCCACCGTTGGTAGCCTGATGGGTAACCTGACGCGCGGCTCAATGATGATTGAAGGACGAATTGCGCGCTTTGTATATATCTCGCTATACCGAATGCATCAGATTGCGCTGCATGGTTACTTTAAAACCGGATTAATGATGCTGGTGGGGAGTATTAACCGCGTTATCCGTCCGCGTTTGAAGTTGCATTAATCGACGTACACTGGCGGATGTGGCATAAACGCCTCATCCGCCCTGGACAAATGGTACGAACGGTAGGCCTGATAAGACGCGTTAAGCGTCGCATCAGGCATTCCTTCAGACTCCTCCGAATCCTTAAGTAATTCCAGCCATTCCCGCGCTTTTCATCTTCTGTCTGATAGCTGCTTTTCTCCTTCGCTTGCATGATTGGCATAACTGCAAAGAAGGAGGTATTCCCGTGAATAAATCAATGTTGGCGGGTATCGGGATTGGTGTCGCAGCTGCGCTTGGCGTAGCGGCAGTGGCCAGTCTGAACGTGTTTGAACGTGGCCCGCAATACGCTCAGGTTGTTTCTGCAACCCCAATCAAGGAAACGGTTAAAACACCGCGTCAGGAGTGTCGCAACGTCACAGTGACCCATCGTCGACCGGTGCAGGATGAAAATCGCATTACCGGGTCGGTGCTCGGCGCTGTTGCTGGCGGCGTGATAGGGCATCAGTTTGGTGGTGGTCGTGGTAAAGATGTCGCCACTGTTGTGGGGGCGCTGGGTGGTGGATATGCCGGTAACCAGATCCAGGGCTCTCTCCAGGAAAGCGATACTTACACGACTACGCAACAGCGTTGTAAAACGGTGTATGACAAGTCAGAAAAAATGCTCGGTTATGATGTGACCTATAAGATTGGCGATCAGCAGGGCAAAATCCGCATGGACCGCGATCCGGGTACGCAGATCCCGCTAGATAGTAACGGGCAACTGATTTTGAATAACAAAGTATAACAAGGCTGTACTCTGCAATTTGGCCCCTCATTCGCTCAGGCTGAGGGGCTTTTTTTGCGACTTATTTCACCAGTTCGGGCCATAAACGCAAAGTCGTTCCGGCAATCTGCATCAGTTTTTCCAGCGATGCACCTTCGCGTGCGCTGATCGACATCCCCTGAATAATACAATTAAGGAATTCTGCCAGATGTGTCACGTCACAGTGGGTCGGGATTTCCCCGCGCGCTTGTCGTTGACATAAAAACTGCTGCAAAGTGCGCTCTTGCATCGCATGGCGTGATTTCAACGTATTGGCGATATCTCCTGAATCTGGGGAGAGGGTGGTGCAGTTGTTGATCATGAAGCAGCCTGCCGGGGTGTCTTTGCTGGTAAAGCAGTTGGCGATGGCAGCAAAATAGTCAGCCAGCGCAGACTCCACGCTTTTCTCTTCACAAAACAGCTGTGCTTCATGCTTAGCGGCAAAACGATCGATATAGCGGTCGAGAACGGCACGAAATAACCCCTCTTTGTTGGTAAATTCCGCGTATAGCGTGGGCGCTTTGGCTCCGGTCGCTTCGACGAGGTCCGCAAGAGAAGTCGCTTCATAACCGTGTTGCCAGAACAATTTCATGGCCTTATCAAGCGCGGCATCTCTGTCGAACACTTTTGGGCGGCCACGGCTTTTTTTTACACATTGTGTTGAGTCAGTTGCCATGATGCCGTTGTACCTGGTGACTGTGAATGAAAGGTTATTATAAAAATAATCACCTCCGTTCACCAGTCCAGATCCCATAAAAATAATTGCTTTCTATTTAACTGAAATTTAAAGATTTTTAAATTAATTAATGATTGTTATAAAAAATATCTTGTATGTGATCCAGATCACATCTATCATTTAGTTATCGATCGTTAAGTAATTGCTTGCGACGTCATTCATCTGCATAAGGCCACTATTATGAAAAACGTAAAAACCCTCATCGCTGCGGCGATTTTAAGCTCCATGTCATTTGCCAGCTTTGCGGCTGTCGAAGTTCAGTCAACGCCAGAAGGCCAACAAAAAGTCGGTACAATCAGTGCTAACGCGGGGACAAATCTGGGATCGCTGGAAGAGCAGCTGGCGCAAAAAGCGGATGAGATGGGCGCAAAATCTTTCCGTATTACTTCTGTAACCGGTCCGAATACCCTCCATGGAACAGCAGTAATTTATAAATAAGCATTAACCCTCATTAATGCCTGCTACTGCTGATTTTTTCCCCGCGACATGCCGTGTAGCGGGGATTTTTTTTATCCAGGATTTACAGAGTTTGTGGGCTCACTTGATGACGGCGGACATCCACCGGCATCCCGGAACGGACATCCATCACAAGTTGCATCACTTCAGCGTCAGTTTGTGCTGCATCTTTAAATGATTGCATTGCGCTATTCAGCGTAATTGGCAGCAGCTGCGGATCGTCATCAATCTTCTCTGACAGCGGCTGATGTACTTCAACCAGACGTGCACCGTTTGGTTCGGCAGAGACTTTTATCGGAGTGTTGATGATATTCACTTTGGTGCCTGGGGTGACCTGGCTAAAGAGTGTTTTGATATCGTCATCCCGCAGACGAATACAGCCAGAACTTACCCGCATGCCAATGCCGAAATCGGCGTTCGTACCGTGAAGCAAATAAACGCCGCCATAGGCCGCCAGACGAATCGCATGATGGCCCATTGGATTATCCGGTCCAGCCGGCACTACCGCAGGCAACTCAATTCCTTGTGCCTTATATCGCGCGCGAATGTTTGCCGTTGGCGTCCAGGTTGGGTTTGCACGCTTGTCAGAAACGGTGGTCACCATTGTCGGTGTCAGCGTGTCACCACCTAACTGACCAATACCTATTGGATACACGGTTACCGAATTTTTACCCGGCGGGTAGTAATAGAGACGAAGCTCCGCAATGTTGATCACAATGCCTTCGCGCGGCGCGTCTGGAAGTAGGGTTTGCAACGGGATCGTTAACACGCTGCCCGCGCGCGGTACGTAAGGATCAACGCCGGGGTTAGCCTGTAATAGAGCGAGAAAGCCGACGTTATATTTTTTGGCGATGGCTTCCAGAGAACCACCGTCATTTTCCACCACATGAAATTTGTTTTCGCCAACCAGACGACTGCCCGCTGGCGGCAGCGGCCAGGTGTTGGCTTTTGCCGGTAGCGCCAGCGCCACGGCAGCGGCGAACGTAAAAAACGTTAGCCAGCGAGAAAAACGCGTTTTGATCATCACCAAAAATCCATAATAAATATAAGGTTATTGTAATAAACAGATAAGCCTGAATTATGGATGGTGACAGTGTCGGATAGTGCAGGGAAGTGCAAAGAATTTGTAAATGTTGCAGATGGGGGCGCAGAAACGCCCCCGATTTACCATTAAGCGATCGCGTTTTCTTCCAGTTCACGCATAAACTGGCGTACCCATTCGATACGCGTTTTCCGCTCACTCAAATCCTGAATAAATTTCAGGCGCGTCGGACCATCAAGGCGGTAATGCTGCGGCTGTTTTTGCAGCAAACCAATCAACCAGGCCGGATTAACGTGATTCTTCTCGGCAAATTCGATCACCCCACCTTTCTCATTACCTTCCAGCTTCCTGATCCCCAGTTTCTGCGCTTGCTGGCGCAGACGGGCAATATCCAGCAGGGTACGCGCCGGATCCGGCAGCAGGCCGAAGCGATCGATAAGCTCGACTTTGATCTCTTCCAGTTCGTTTTCCGTTTTGGCGCTGGCAATACGTTTGTAGAACGACAGACGCGTGTTCACGTCAGGGATGAAATCATCTGGCAATAGCGACGGCATCCGCAGCTCGACTTCTGTTTGCTGGCTGGTGAGATCTTCCAGCGACGGCTCGCGTCCGGCTTTCAGTGCATCGACGGCGTTTTCCAGCAACTCCATATACAGCGAGAAACCGATGGTTTCCATCGAGCCACTTTGTTCTTCGCCAAGCAGTTCACCCGCGCCGCGAATCTCCAGATCGTGCGTTGCCAGCGCAAAACCTGCCCCGAGATCTTCCAGCGAGGCAATCGCTTCAAGACGTTTTTGTGCATCGGTAGTCATCGCTTTTGGATGCGGTGTCAGCAACCATGCATATGCCTGATGATGCGAACGTCCGACGCGACCGCGTAACTGGTGCAGCTGCGCCAGACCGAAGTGATCCGCGCGTTCAATGATAATGGTGTTGGCTGTCGGGATGTCGATCCCGGTTTCGATAATGGTTGTACAAACCAGCACGTTGAAACGTTGATGATGGAAATCATTCATCACCCGTTCCAGTTCGCGCTCGCGCATCTGCCCGTGACCGATGGCGATCCGCGCTTCTGGCACCAGTTCTGCCAGCCGTTCGGCGGCTTTCTGAATGTTTTCCACATCATTGTAGAGATAATAAACCTGTCCTCCGCGCAAAATTTCACGCAGGATCGCCTCCCGGACCACCAGGCTGTCATACTCACGGACAAAGGTTTTAACTGCCAGACGACGGGCGGGCGGCGTGGCGATAATCGACAGGTCACGCATTCCGCTCATTGCCATATTCAGCGTACGTGGGATCGGCGTTGCAGTAAGCGTCAGAATATCCACGTTCGCGCGCATCGCTTTAATGCGCTCTTTATGACGCACCCCGAAGCGGTGTTCTTCATCGACAATCAGCAGGCCTAAATCTTTAAACTTGACGTCACTTTGCAGCAGTTTGTGCGTACCGATCAGAATATCGATTTTCCCTTCCGCCACTTCCGCAAGGATTTGCGTCTGCTCTTTGGCGCTGCGGAAACGGGAGATCATTTCGATACGTACCGGCCAGTTGGCGAAACGGTCGCGGAAGTTGTCGTAATGCTGCTGCGCGAGAAGGGTGGTAGGCACCAGCACCGCCACCTGCTTGTGGTTATCTACTGCCAGGAAAGCGGCGCGCATCGCCACTTCTGTTTTACCAAAGCCAACATCGCCGCACACCAGACGATCCATTGCCAGCGGCTGACACATGTCGCTAAGTACCGCATTAATGGCCTGCGCCTGATCCGGCGTGGTTTCAAACGGGAAGCTGTCGCAGAACAACTGATACTGCTCACGATCGTGTTTAAACGCGAAGCCCTCTTTGGCGGCGCGTTGCGCGTAGATATCCAGCAATTCCGCCGCCACATCACGCACTTTTTCCGCCGCTTTCTGCCGCGCGCGTGACCACGCATCGCCGCCAAGTTTATGCAGCGGGGCGTTTTCTTCCGCGCCACCTGCGTAACGGCTAATCAGATGCAGTGACGACACCGGAACATACAGTTTGGCGTCGTTGGCATAGGTGAGCATCAGGTACTCGCCAGTAATGCCGCCAGCTTCCAGCGTGGTCATTCCGGCATAGCGACCGACGCCGTGCTCCAGATGGACCACCGGCTGGCCAATATGCAGCTCCGCGAGGTTGCGGATCAGTGTATCGGGGTTGATGGTGCGGCGAGAATCCTGACGACGGCGGGCAACACGTTCACCGAGCAGATCGCTTTCGCAAATCAGCGCCAGGTTACGCACCTTATCGACAAAACCATGTTCGGCAGCGCCAATCATCAGATAACGCCCACGGTCGCTGGCTTCATCAAGACGCATAATGCGTTGCGGAGCAATTTTAATTCGTGCGAGCAGTTCACCCAGCGCTTCACGGCGACCTTCACTTTCTACCGAGAACACCACCGGACCGTCGAAAGTCTCGAGGAACTTACGCAGCGCATCCAGCGGCGCTTTTTGTTGTGCCTGAACGGCCAGGTCTGGCAGTTTCTGGAAACCTAAATTGGCATTCGCGGCTTTTGTCGGTAAATGTTCAGTTTTTAGCTGCACTCGGGGCCAGTTTTTCAGCTCTGAGAAGAGCTCGTCCACCCGCAGCCAGAGCGATTGTGGTGGCAACAGTGGGCGCATCGGATCGACGCCGCGATTCTCAAAACGCGCCAGCGTGTCAGCCTGGAAACGTTCGGCACTGTTTTCCAGATCGCCAGTATTCACCAGCAAGGTATTGGCAGGGAAATAACTGAACAGCGGCGGCAGTGGTTCGCTGAAGAACAATGGCTGCCAGTACTCGATCCCGGCAGGTAATGTGCCTTTACTCACTTGCTGGTAAATATGTTCCGGATCGCGCTTCACTTCGAAGGTATCGCGCCACTGGCTGCGGAACAGTTCAATTGCCGCTTTATCGGTCGGAAATTCGTGCGCGGGCAGCAGATTGATCGCTTCTACTTCCTCCAGCGTGCGCTGGCTGTCGACGTCAAACACCCGCAGGCTGTCGATTTCATCATCAAAGAAATCAAGACGATAAGGCAGCTCACTCCCCATCGGGAAGAGATCCAGCAACGCGCCGCGCGTGGCGTATTCGCCGTGCTCCATCACCTGGTCAACATGGCGATAACCGGCGCTGTCCAGTTGGGTTCGTAATGCATCTCGTGACAGGCGCTGACCTTTTTTCATCACCAGCGCATGACCGTGGAGAAAACTGTGTGGGCAAACGCGCTGCATAAGCGTATTCACCGGAACAATCAGTACGCCACGCTGCATCGTCGGTAGCTGGTAAAGGGTGGAAAGGCGCGAGGAGATAATGTCCTGATGAGGCGAAAAACTGTCGTAAGGGAGGGTTTCCCAGTCCGCCAGATTCATCACCATCTGATCGGTGAACTGGCTGATTTCATCATGCAAACGCAGAGCATTTTGCATATCTGGTGCAATGAGTACCACCGGACCGGCGTGACGTTCGGCAATTTCCGCCACCAGCGTCGCGCAGGCAGCGCCGGTTAACTCGCCCAGCAGACGCTGCTCACCCGCTTTGACGGGCAGCGTATAACGATATTGTTCAGGCATAACGGTTGTCAGATTCTCGTTAGGATATGCCTCAACATATGGGGGCATATCTCTGATAAGCAATGCTGTTCATTATCCGTAATCGACATGGTTTAGCAAATTGAATCGCCCCGGCTGGGGCGATGGCTTAGCGGGAGTAACTGACGGCAGCGGGCAGTGAAGGCGGGGAGAACAACAGATCGCTGAATGCACGCTGTGAAAATTTTCTTACCAGCAAGCCCGCAACAGTACAGATGAACAAACTGACAAAGGGATAAACCAGCAGGAGTGTCAGTTCGACTTGCGGCGACCAGCGTGCTGCGTTCATTTGCGCAAGCAGAGTTAAGCTGAATATTTCAACCAGAATGCGATGGGTGGTGTAGATAGCAATGGTGTTGGAGCCAATCACATTCAGCAGGCTGGTGGAGCGCATACCGAATCGTTGCTCGTATTGATAAAACAGCTTCATGATCACCACAATCGATACCAGCGACAACAGCAGCGAGATAGTAAACAACCAGGCACTGACCGCCAGAACGGTCAGCAAAGAAGCCATCAGCAGATAGCGGCGCAACGGCACCTCTTTAACACAGGTCATTAATGTTGCGCCAAACCATGCGCCAAGGCTGTAATAAGGCAAATTGCGGATCACACTGTTCATTCCCCACCACGGCGTGGGAACGAAATTAACCGCCACACTCAGCAGTACAAACAAGGCGAATAGTGGCAGCGCCAGACGGCTAAAAATTTTACATACCACGAAATAGACAATTAACGCATACAGATACCACAAGCTGGTGCTGGCGGTGATCATCCCGTGCAGGAACTCACCGGTGGAATCGGCATACGCGGCATTGGAAGCGTTGCTTAAATCGCGCTCAGGTGCCAGCCACTGGTTCAGCGCACTTAACGCCAGCCACTGCACCACGCCCCAAAGCGCCAGCACCCAAAAGATGCTCCAGATGCGTTTATCGAGACAATTTCCCCACGGTACGCTGTCGATATAGCGGCGAATCAAATAGCCGGAAATAAAGAAAAAAACCGGCATACGAAAGGGGGCAAGGTAAAGATTGAAATAGATCCAGCATTTGCTCAGGACTTCCGATAACGGATGCTGAAAAGTGGTCATATGCGGATAAAAGGTAATGACCGAGTGATAAATCACGACCAGACAAATACATAACCCTTTGATCTGGTTAATCCATAGCTCTTTTTGTTTCATCAGGACAACACGCTCTTTTTTAATTTACATGCGGTTGATCCTGCGGGTTATGACCCGAGGTGTAATGGGTATCTGTCTGTATTGGATAATTTTTCAGATTAAGATCAGGCGGCAAGATTGATGATAAAACATGGCAATTTAGCCGATTGATTTACGGGGGCTTTTCAGATTAGCCCTGACGATCACTTACAGTTCAGACGTTTACCCATCTTGCTTTCGCTTATATACTCGTGTCTTTGCTACAGCAACCAGACGGATTTCATGTACCAACCTGTCGCTCTATTTATTGGCCTGCGTTACATGCGTGGGCGGGCAGCGGATCGCTTCGGTCGTTTCGTCTCCTGGCTTTCTACCATCGGCATTACCCTCGGGGTGATGGCGCTGGTCACAGTATTGTCAGTGATGAACGGCTTTGAGCGCGAGCTGCAAAACAACATCCTTGGCCTGATGCCACAGGCAATTCTCTCTTCTGTGCATGGCTCTCTTAACCCGCAGCAACTCCCGGAAACGGCAGTCAAACTGGACGGCGTTAATCGCGTCGCACCTATTACTACCGGTGATGTGGTACTGCAAAGCGCGCGCAGCGTGGCGGTCGGGGTGATGCTCGGTATCGACCCGGCGCAAAAAGATCCACTAACGCCGTATCTGGTCAATGTGAAACAAACTGACCTCGAGCCGGGGAAATATAATGTCATCCTCGGTGAACAGCTTGCCTCACAGTTGGGCGTCAATCGCAGTGATCAAATCCGCGTGATGGTGCCATCTGCCAGCCAGTTCACGCCGATGGGGCGTATTCCAAGTCAGCGCCTGTTCAATGTGATTGGTACTTTTGCCGCTAACAGTGAAGTCGATGGCTATGAAATGCTGGTGAATATTGAGGATGCCTCGCGTCTGATGCGTTATCCGGCAGGCAATATTACCGGCTGGCGTTTGTGGCTGGATGAGCCGCTGAAAGTTGACTCTTTAAGTCAGCAAAAACTGCCTGAAGGCAGCAAATGGCAGGACTGGCGTGATCGTAAAGGCGAGCTGTTCCAGGCCGTACGCATGGAAAAAAATATGATGGGCTTACTGCTGAGCCTGATTGTCGCCGTTGCGGCGTTTAACATTATTACCTCGCTGGGGCTGATGGTGATGGAGAAGCAGGGCGAAGTAGCGATCCTGCAAACGCAAGGCTTAACTCCGCGACAAATCATGATGGTCTTTATGGTGCAAGGGGCCAGCGCCGGGATTATCGGTGCGATCCTCGGAGCGGCGCTTGGCGCACTGCTTGCCAGCCAGTTAAATAATCTGATGCCGATAATCGGCGTCCTGCTTGATGGCGCGGCGCTGCCGGTGGCTATCGAACCTTTACAGGTCATTGTTATTGCGCTGGTGGCGATGGCTATCGCGCTGCTGTCTACGCTTTACCCTTCATGGCGCGCTGCCGCCACACAACCCGCTGAGGCTTTACGTTATGAATAAGATCCTGTTGCAATGCGACAACCTGTGCAAACGCTATCAGGAAGGCAGTGTGCAAACCGATGTACTGCACAATGTCAGTTTCAGCGTGGGCGAAGGTGAAATGATGGCGATCGTCGGTAGCTCTGGTTCCGGTAAAAGTACCTTGCTGCACCTGCTGGGCGGGCTGGATACACCAACCTCCGGCGATGTGATCTTTAACGGTCAACCGATGAGCAAACTGTCTTCGGCGGCGAAAGCAGAACTGCGCAACCAGAAGCTGGGCTTTATTTATCAGTTTCACCACCTGCTGCCGGATTTTACCGCCCTGGAAAACGTGGCTATGCCGCTGCTGATTGGCAAGAAAAAGCCCGCTGAAATCAACAGCCGTGCACTTGATATGTTAAAAGCGGTGGGGCTGGAGCATCGTGCGAATCACCGCCCATCTGAACTTTCTGGCGGCGAACGCCAGCGTGTGGCGATTGCCCGTGCGCTGGTCAATAACCCGCGGCTGGTACTGGCGGATGAACCTACCGGTAACCTCGATGCGCGTAACGCCGACAGCATCTTCCAGTTGCTTGGGGAATTGAATCGCTTGCAGGGCACCGCCTTCCTGGTGGTTACTCACGACCTGCAACTGGCGAAACGTATGAGCCGCCAGTTAGAAATGCGTGATGGTCGTCTGACGGCGGAACTGAGCCTGATGGGGGCGGAGTAATGGCGATGCCTTTATCGTTATTAATTGGCCTGCGTTTTAGTCGCGGACGGCGGCGCGGCGGCATGGTGTCGCTGATCTCCGTCATTTCTACCATTGGCATTGCCCTCGGCGTGGCGGTATTGATCGTCGGCTTAAGCGCGATGAACGGCTTTGAACGCGAACTGAATAACCGCATTCTTGCTGTGGTACCGCACGGTGAAATTGAGGCGGTAGATCAGCCGTGGACTAACTGGCAGGAAGCACTGGATAACGTGCAAAAAGTGCCGGGTATTGCCGCCGCTGCGCCGTATATCAATTTCACCGGACTGGTAGAAAGTGGTGCCAATCTGCGCGCAATTCAGGTGAAGGGCGTTAACCCGCAACAGGAACAGCGTCTGAGCGCATTACCCTCGTTTGTTCAGGGGGATGCCTGGCGCAATTTTAAAGCGGGCGAACAGCAAATTATCATCGGCAAAGGCGTGGCGGATGCGCTGAAAGTGAAGCAGGGCGATTGGGTGTCGATCATGATCCCCAACTCGAATCCCGAGCATAAACTGATGCAGCCAAAACGTGTGCGTTTGCACATTGCCGGTATTTTGCAGTTGAGTGGTCAACTCGATCACAGTTTTGCCATGATCCCGCTGGCGGATGCCCAACAATATCTTGATATGGGTTCCAGCGTGTCAGGTATTGCCCTTAAAATGACGGATGTTTTCAACGCCAATAAGCTGGTACGCGATGCGGGTGAAGTGACCAACAGCTATGTTTATATTAAAAGCTGGATTGGTACTTACGGCTATATGTATCGCGATATCCAGATGATCCGCGCCATTATGTATCTGGCGATGGTACTGGTGATTGGCGTGGCCTGTTTCAACATCGTCTCCACCTTAGTGATGGCGGTGAAAGACAAGAGTGGCGATATCGCAGTATTAAGAACGCTGGGGGCGAAAGATGGTTTAATTCGCGCCATCTTTGTCTGGTATGGATTGCTGGCAGGGCTGTTCGGCAGCCTGTGTGGTGTGATTATCGGCGTGGTGGTTTCACTGCAACTTACCCCGATTATTGAGTGGATTGAAAAGTTGATCGGTCATCAGTTCCTCTCAAGCGATATCTATTTTATTGATTTCCTGCCATCGGAATTGCACTGGCTGGACGTCTTCTACGTACTGGTCACAGCATTGTTGCTGAGTCTTTTGGCAAGTTGGTATCCGGCGCGGCGCGCCAGTAATATTGACCCTGCGCGAGTCCTTAGCGGCCAGTAAAGGCAGTACATTAAAACAAGGAGCGGCAATGTATTACGGGTTTGATATTGGTGGAACAAAAATTGCGCTTGGCGTGTTTGATAGCGGTCGGCAGTTGCAGTTGGAAAAGCGGGTGCCGACACCGCGTGACAGCTATGACGCATTTTTAGATGCAGTGTGTGAGCTGGTAGCTGAAGCTGACCAACGTTTTGGCTGTAAAGGTTCTGTCGGCATCGGTATTCCGGGAATGCCGGAAACAGAAGATGGTACGCTGTATGCCGCCAATGTCCCCGCTGCCAGCGGTAAACCGCTGCGTGCCGACCTGAGCGCACGTCTTGATCGCGATGTACGCCTTGATAACGATGCCAACTGTTTTGCCCTTTCAGAAGCCTGGGATGATGAATTTACGCAATATCCACTGGTGATGGGGTTGATTCTCGGCACCGGCGTTGGCGGCGGGCTGATTTTCAACGGCAAACCGATTACCGGTAAAAGCTACATTACCGGCGAGTTTGGCCATATGCGTCTGCCGGTTGATGCGTTAACCATGATGGGGTTGGATTTCCCGTTACGCCGCTGCGGCTGTGGTCAGCATGGCTGCATTGAAAATTATCTGTCTGGTCGCGGTTTTGCGTGGCTGTATCAACACTATTATCATCAACCGTTGCAGGCTCCCGAAATTATTGCGCTTTATGATCAAGGCGATGAGCAGGCAAGGGCGCACGTTGAGCGTTATCTGGATTTATTAGCGGTTTGTCTGGGAAATATCCTGACCATTGTTGACCCTGACCTGGTCGTCATTGGTGGTGGTTTATCGAATTTCCCGGCAATCACAACGCAACTGGCGGACAGGCCGCCTCGTCATCTCTTACCTGTAGCTCGTGTTCCGCGCATTGAACGCGCGCGCCACGGTGATGCGGGAGGAATGCGTGGTGCGGCCTTCCTACATCTAACCGATTAAACAACAGAGGTTGCTATGCTGTCGCGTCGGGGTCATCGGTTAAGTCGTTTTCGTAAAAATAAACGCCGCCTGCGCGAGCGTTTGCGTCAGCGTATTTTTTTCAGAGATAAAGTGGTGCCGGAAGCAATGGAAAAACCAAGAGTACTCGTACTGACAGGGGCAGGAATTTCTGCGGAATCAGGTATTCGTACCTTTCGCGCCGCAGATGGCCTGTGGGAAGAACATCGGGTTGAAGATGTGGCAACGCCGGAAGGTTTCGATCGCGATCCTGAACTGGTGCAAGCGTTTTATAACGCCCGTCGTCGACAGCTGCAGCAGCCAGAAATTCAGCCTAACGCCGCGCATCTTGCGCTGGCTAAACTGCAAGATGCTCTCGGCGATCGCTTTTTGCTGGTGACGCAGAATATAGACAACCTGCATGAACGCGCAGGTAATACCAATGTCATTCATATGCATGGGGAACTGCTGAAAGTTCGTTGTTCACAAAGTGGTCAGGTTCTCGACTGGACCGGAGACGTTACCCCAGAAGATAAATGCCATTGCTGCCAGTTCCCGGCACCCTTGCGCCCGCACGTAGTGTGGTTTGGCGAAATGCCACTCGGCATGGATGAAATTTATATGGCGTTGTCGATGGCCGATATTTTCATTGCCATTGGTACTTCGGGGCATGTTTATCCGGCGGCTGGGTTTGTTCACGAAGCGAAACTGCATGGCGCGCACACCGTGGAACTGAATCTTGAACCGAGTCAGGTTGGTAATGAATTTGCCGAGAAATATTACGGCCCGGCAAGCCAGGTGGTGCCAGAATTTGTTGAAAAGTTGCTGAAGGGATTATAAAGCAGGAAGCATTGCCTGATGCGCTACGCTTATCAGGCCTACAAGGGGACGCAATTAATTGAATTTGCGGTGTTGTGGGCCGGATAAGGCGTTCGCGTCGCATCCGGCATAATACACACGCATTTTACTATCTCTTTTACCGTTTACTCGTCAATAACAACGCGGCAATAAACGTACAGACACCAATCAGCCCTGCCCAGAGTGGCGATATTCTGGTAATCGCAAAGCTATTATCGATATACAGGCATAAAGCCTGATAGCCCATATTGGCAATAGTCATCGCCACTGCAAATTTTAATGCATAATTAAGGCGCGTCGTGTAGTTAAAAAATGCAGTAAAGACGATAAATGCAACCGCCCAGGCAAAAAGGCCTAATGTCGTGGTGCTGCCGGGAGGATCATTCTCCTGCTGTTGTCCGGGATGCGGATAATATGTCAGTGGCGGCGTCGGTTGTTTTAATATCTGTGCTTGTAAAACAGCCAATGCATTATTGATTCCCTGATACCAGAGATCCGCATGTAAATAAGCCAGCGTGTGATTTTCTACCAGAAGGCCGAGATGCTTATCGTCCATGCTGCTTTCAACATGGCCGTTGGTTATCATAATTAACCGTGGCTCGCGTGTAGTAAAAAGTAACAGAACACTTCCTTTTACATCACTCAATGAAGATGACGCATGCGCCAGCATCGCTTTGCCATTTTGCCTGAAGCTTGCTTCATTAACGCCAGGTACAACCACGATAAACGGCGCAATCCCTGTTTGTTGACGAAAAAGCTCCGCTTTCCGCGCAATCTCCTCAGCATCCGGTACAGTACCTGTAACATCCGTAAAAAGTGTCTTCATTATTGGGATTAAGGGCTTACTGGTTACCGTCAGAGGCAGAAGTATCAGTAAACTGAGCAGTATTGTGATTTTTTTCATGGACGGGACTTCCGTTTCCTGCGTGATTTTTTAGAGGAGGGCATACTGATTAATAAACCGACGGCGATAAAAATAACGCCCATAATGCCGATAAACCCCCATTTAAAAAAATTAACCCACGGGTTATTTATCTCAGCCTTTTCAGGATGCCCGGGAGAATAATAAACATTAACTTTATCGCCTTCGCTGTCTTCATAAAAATCGCTGCCAATACTCGAATTGAAAATTAGCGTGTAATCTGGCGTCGGTCGAAAGGCAACGACGGGATACCACGAACCATTTTTACCCGTGCGATGAGAATGACTGGAGTGCAAGACGGTATCAACAATGACGCCTTCGGTATGAATCGCGTCTTTGCTATAGGTGAACTAGTTATAAAAGATAACAACAGAAATGAGGATCAGTAACAGACCGATACCGAAGAATATACGAAAGAAAACTTTACTGTCCTGACTCATTAGTCACATCCTTGCTAACTAAAAAACGGGCGGTAATACCACCGCCCGCTTGCTGAATTAACGTCCTGCTTTCAGCTTCTGATAATACTCTTCATAAATGCTGCTGGCTGCGCCAACGTCATTCTGCCATTCGCCATTTTTAATGGTTTCAGCATCCGGGTAGAGCGTCTTATCGTTCGCCACTTCTGGACTTAACAGCTTACGCGCCGCAAGGTTTGGCGTTGGATAACCGATAGTTTCAGCAACCTGTTTTGCCACATCCGGGCGCAGCAGGAAGTTGATCAATTTCAGCGCGCCTTCTTTGTTTTTGGCATTTGCCGGGATCGCCAGGCTGTCCATCCAGAATATGCCGCCTTCTTTCGGCCACACCACGTCAATAGGCGTACCCGCCTGGCGTGCAACGAAAGCAGAACCGTTCCAGATCATGCCGAGGTTAACTTCGCCTTCCATGTACGGGTTAGCCGGGTTATCGGAGTTAAACGCTGCGACGTTTGGCATCAGTTTTTTCAGCTCGTTATATGCAGCTTCAATCTCTTTCGGATCGGTGGTGTTACCGGAGTAGCCCAGCTTACGCAGCGCCATCTGGAACACTTCACGGGCATCGTCGGTCAACAGCAGGCTGCCTTTGTACTCTGGCTTCCACAGATCGGCCCAGCTGGTGACAGATTTTGGATCCACCGCATCACCGTTAACACCAATCGCCGTCGCACCCCAGATATACGGAATGGAGTAATCGTTATTCGGGTCAAACGGCTTATTGAGCATGTCTGGATCGAGATTGCTGAAGTTCGTTAACTTCGACTTGTCGATCTTCTGGATCATCCCTTCTTTACGCATTTTATCGACGTAATAGGTTGAAGGAACCACCAGGTCATAGGCACCGTCTTTGTACGTTTTCAGCTTGGCATACATGGTTTCGTTCGACTCGTAAGTCGAATAGATAACCTTAATACCGGTTTCTTTGGTGAACTGTTCAAGCAGTCCTGGCGGCACGTACTCGGTCCAGTTGTAGAAATACAGCGTGTTGTTGTCATCGGCGTGAGCGGCGCTCATGCCCAGTGCCAGAGCACCCGCCGCGAGCAGGTGGCGTGACCATTTTTTCATTTAACGTCCCCTGTGTTACCTTTCGTTTTATCACGAGCAATAAGCTGGCTGGCAATAACCATCACCAGCGACAGCACCAGTAATATGGTTGCCAGCGCGTTAACTTCCGGCGATACGCCGACTTTGACCATCGAATAAATTTTTAACGGCAGAATTTCATAACTCGGCCCGGTGACGAACGAAGAAACCACCACATCGTCCATCGACAGGGTAAAGCTTAACACCCAGCCCGCCGCCACCGCTGGCATTGCCAGTGGCAGAATGATTTTTCGCAGAATGGTAAATTCGCTGGCACCGAGATCTTTCGCCGCTTCCAGCATTCGCACGTCAAAACCTTTCAGGCGCGAATACACCGTCACCACCACAAATGGCAGGCAGAAGGTGATATGCGAGAACAGCAGCGACCAGAAGCCAAGCTGAATACCCAGCAGCATAAACAGCACCAGCAGCGAAATTGCCATCACGATATCTGGTGACATCATTACCACAAACAGCATTCCGCTAACGAACGGCTTACCACGAAAGCGATAACGGTACAGTGCAACTGCCGTCAGTGAACCGATAAGCGTAGCAAACGTCGCCGAAAACACCGCCATTGTTAGTGAATGCTGCGCTGCCTGTAACAGGCTGTCGTTGTTCATCAGCAAGCTATACCATTTAGTGGTAAAACCCTGCCAGTTGATGCCAAAGCGCGAGCTGTTAAAGGAGTTCACAATCAAAATAATGATTGGGATATACAGGTACGCGTAGATAGCGGTCATAAAACCGCCGCGAAGCAGTCGACCGATCATTCGAGTTCCACCTTTTTATTCAGCAGACGAGAAGCGCGCCAGTAAACCAGCAACATCAGGCCCATTACGATAGTCAGCGTAATGCTGGTGGCTGCACCAAACGGCCAGTCACGAATATTGAGGAACTGTACCTTGATGACGTTACCGATCAGCAGGTTTTTCGCACCGCCCATCAGGTCGGACACATAGAACAGGCCCATCGCTGGCAGCATCACCAGCAGACATCCGGCAATAATCCCCGGCATCGTCAGTGGAATAATGATGCGGATAAAAGTCTGTAACTTGCTGGCACCGAGATCGCGCGCCGCCTCAAGCAACGGCTTATCCAGTTTTTCGATACTGGAGTACAGTGGCATCACCATAAACGGCAGCAGAATGTAAACCAGACCGATAATCACCGCACTGGGCGTGAACATGATACGAATTGGTGTGTCGATAACGCCCAGCCAGAGCAAAAACTCGTTGAGATAGCCTTTGGTGCTGAGGAAAATTTTCAGCCCGTAGATGCGAATCAGTGAGTTGGTCCAGAAGGGAACAATCAGCAGAAACAGCAGCAGCGGACGCACCTTGTGTGGCAGCTTCGCCAGAAACCAGGCAAACGGGTAGCCCAGCACCAGGCAGGCGAGGGTGGCGATCAGCGCCATATTCAGCGAGTGCAATAGCACTTCAAAATAGAGCGGATCGAGCAGACGCGTGTAGTTATCCAGCGTAAAGACCATTTTGACAAAACTGGCGTCGTCGCGGGTCAAAAAGCTGGTGCCAATGATCATCAGGTTGGGCAGAAAGACAAACAACACAAGCCAACCGACAATAGTGACAATCACTACATTCTGGAACTTACTTGTGTTCTTCATCAGCCAGTACGACCTCCCAGCTTTCTACCCAATTAATGGCCATTTTTTGGTCGAGAGAGTGGTCAAAGTCAGGATCGTCTTCATTGAAGAATTCGCTGACCATCACCATCTTGCCATTTTCCAGTTCAACAACCGACTCCAGCGTCATGCCTTTGTAGTTACGCTCGCGAACGTAACCAATCAGCCCTTCAGCGTGGTTGTCGTCGTTAATCTCTTCAACACGTAAGTCTTCCGGGCGCAGCAGAACATGCAGTTTTTGCCCCGGTTCAACGGCGAAGTTAACGTAGATATTACATTCGCGGCCTTCAACGTTGGCGCGTACGCGCTGCTCGTCGAGACGTTCGATGACAGTGGCGTTAAACATATTGATTTCGCCAATGAACCCGGCAACAAACAGGTTTTTCGGCTCTTCATAGATTTCACGCGGCGTGCCGTCTTGCTCAATGCGACCATCGCGCATCACCACAATCCTGTCCGACATGGTGAGTGCTTCTTCCTGGTCGTGAGTCACGAAGACGAATGTAATGCCAAGCTTACGCTGTAACGCTTTCAGCTCGTTCTGCATTTGCTTGCGCAGTTTGTAATCCAGCGCTGAGAGCGACTCATCCAGCAACAACAGACGAGGCTTGTTAACTACCGCGCGAGCAATGGCGACGCGTTGCTGTTGACCACCAGAGAGCTGATGCGGTTTACGTTGAGCGAAGGTTTCCAGCTGCACCATCCGCAGGGCTTCCATCACGCGGGGCGTAATTTCAGCAGCGGGGGTTTTTTGCATGCGCAACCCAAAGGCCACATTTTCGAACACGGTCATGTGGGGGAAAAGTGCGTAGCTTTGGAAAACAGTGTTCACATAGCGGTTTTCCGCCGGAACGTGGGTGATGTCCTCGTTATCCAACATGATGCGTCCGGAATCAACAGTTTCCAGACCTGCAATCAGGCGAAGAACGGTTGTTTTACCGCAGCCAGAAGGGCCAAGCAGCGTGAGGAACTCGCCATTGTTGATAGTCAGATCCAGCTGGGGAATGACCTCTTTACCATCAAAGCATTTGCGAATTCCCGCCAATTGCACCAGCGGTGAAAGCGAACTCGGTTGTTTATTCAATTTTTTACTCTGTCCCATGTAAACGCAACGGATGGCTTACCGATGCGGGGTTTGTGGTTAACCACCTTGGTGACTCTTAATGAGGGCGGTAATTCTACGGCAAACCGCTTGAATCGCCAATCTTTGTTGTGAATTACTGGCTTAGCTTTATATTCATTAAGGTAATGCTGATAAATATTCCCGCTTGCAGGGGTAAAAGTGACCTGACGCAATATTTGTCTTTTCTTGCTTCTTAATAATGTTGTCACAAAAAGTGAGGGTGACTACATGGATAAACTACTTGAGCGATTTTTGAACTACGTGTCTCTGGATACCCAATCAAAAGCAGGGGTGAGACAGGTTCCCAGCACGGAAGGCCAATGGAAGTTATTGCATCTGCTGAAAGAGCAGCTCGAAGAGATGGGGCTTATCAATGTGACCTTAAGTGAGAAGGGCATTTTGATGGCGACGTTACCGGCTAACGTCCCTGGCGATATCCCGGCGATTGGCTTTATTTCTCATGTGGATACCTCACCGGATTGCAGCGGCAAAAATGTGAATCCGCAAATTGTTGAAAACTATCGCGGTGGCGATATTGCGCTGGGTATCGGCGATGAAGTTTTATCACCGGTTATGTTCCCGGTGCTGCATCAGCTACTGGGTCAGACGCTGATTACCACCGATGGTAAAACCTTGTTAGGTGCCGATGACAAAGCAGGTATTGCAGAAATCATGACCGCGCTGGCGGTATTGCAACAGAAAAACATTCCGCATGGTGATATTCGCGTCGCCTTTACCCCGGATGAAGAAGTGGGCAAAGGGGCGAAACATTTTGATGTTGATGCCTTCGATGCCCGCTGGGCTTACACTGTTGATGGTGGTGGCGTAGGCGAACTGGAGTTTGAAAACTTCAACGCCGCGTCGGTCAATATCAAAATTGTCGGTAACAATGTTCACCCGGGCACGGCGAAAGGAGTGATGGTAAATGCGCTGTCGCTGGCGGCACGTATTCATGCGGAAGTTCCGGCGGATGAAAGCCCGGAAATGACAGAAGGTTATGAAGGTTTCTATCACCTGGCGAGCATGAAAGGCACCGTTGAACGGGCCGATATGCACTACATCATCCGTGATTTCGACCGTAAACAGTTTGAAGCGCGTAAACGTAAAATGATGGAGATCGCCAAAAAAGTGGGCAAAGGGTTACATCCTGATTGCTACATTGAATTGGTGATTGAAGACAGTTACTACAATATGCGCGAGAAAGTGGTTGAGCATCCGCATATTCTCGATATCGCCCAGCAGGCGATGCGTGACTGCGATATTGAACCGGAACTGAAACCGATCCGCGGCGGTACCGACGGCGCGCAGTTGTCGTTTATGGGATTACCGTGCCCGAACCTGTTCACTGGCGGTTACAACTATCATGGTAAGCATGAGTTTGTGACTCTGGAAGGTATGGAAAAAGCGGTGCAGGTGATCGTCCGTATTGCCGAGTTAACGGCGCAACGGAAGTAAGCGAAAAGGGATGCGGCATGTGATGCCGCATCCGGCTTAAATCCAAACTTACCCTTCGAAGAACCAATACCCGCTATTGACCAGCGCCGCGAGCATCGCGAGGAATGACGGATCTTCCAGCGCATCGCCAAAATTCTCCGCAGTCAGCGCAATGTTGCTGGCGAGTGCATCCAGTGCCGGACGGTGCGGGGAATCGATCTTCTCACCATTGGCATACACGTCGTCGCCAATGCGCAATACGCGCAGACCACCCAGGCGCACCAGCACATCACCTTGTTTCAGCGCATCGTAGATTTCATCCGGCTGATAAGGCGGCTCTGGCGGAGCGATATCCAGTTCATGACGTGACTGGGATATAAACTCGCCAAACCATTGCTTAAAGTGTTCCGGCTGGTTGATCAATTCGAGCATCATCTCACGCAGTTTATCCATCTCTTGCGGCAGAACGTCCGCAGGATGAGCGCGAGGTGGAACATCCGGATCGCTGTAGTAGTTGCCGCCCAGTTCACGTTGCAGCACATAATCGGCAAATCCGCTAATTAATTCCCGCGTATTTGGCGCGCGAAAACCCACGGAATAGTTCATCGCATTTTCCAGCGCGTAGCCTTCATGCGGGAATCCTGGCGGAATATAAAGAATATCGCCAGGCTCCAGCTCTTCATCGATGATGGCTTCGAACGGATCGACCTGTAACAGATCCGGGTGCGGACAGTGCTGTTTCATTTGCAGCTTTTCGCCCACTCGCCAGCGACGACGTCCGGTACCCTGAATGATAAACACGTCGTACTGATCGAGATGCGGGCCGACGCCGCCGCCAGGTACAGAAAAAGAGATCATCAGATCATCAATACGCCAGTCCGGTAGTTCACGGAACGGTCGCATCAGCGCGGCGGTCGGCTCATGCCAGTGGTTCACTGCCTGTACCAGTAATGACCAGTTGGTTTCACCGAGATGATCGTAGCTTTCGAACGGACCGTGGCTGACCTGCCATTTGCCATCCTGGTGACTGACCAGTCGACTGTCGACTTCGCTTTCCATCGCCAGACCCGCCAACTCGTCTGGAGAGATCGGGTCAATAAAATTATTAAACCCGCGTTTTAACACCACCGGGCGTTTCTGCCAGTGACGTTCAAGAAAATCGGGCCAGTTAAGAGTGAGTTGGTATTCCATGTTAAGCATCCACAGGCTGGTATCTGCAACCGATTATAACGGATGCTTAACGTAATGCGTGAAGTATGGACATATTTATTCATCTTTCGGCGCAGAATGCTGGCGACCAAAAATCACCTCCATCCGCGCACCGCCCAGCATGCTCTCTCCGGCGACGATTTTACCCTCATATTGCTCGGTGATTTCGCGGGCTACCGCCAGCCCCACACCTTGCCCAGGGCGTAAAGTATCAACCCGTTGACCACGGTCGAAAATGACCTCTCGCTTGCTTAATGGAATACCGGGTCCATCATCCTCGACCACAATATAGAGATGCTCGTCGGTTTGCCTTGCAGAAATTTCGACAAACTCGAGGCAATATTTACAGGCATTATCCAGCACATTGCCCATCACCTCGACAAAATCGTTCTGCTCACCGACAAAGCTGATCTCTGGCGAAATATCGAGAGAGATATTGACCCCTTTGCGTTGATACACTTTGTTCAGCGCCGAGGTGAGATTGTCCAGCAGTGGGGCGACCGGATGCAGCTCGCGGCTGAGCAATGTCCCGCCGCGCATACTGGCACGATGCAGGTAGTAGCCAATTTGCTGTGAAATGCGGCTGATTTGCTCCAGCATTACCGGTTCAGCATCACTGACGCTCATCTTTTCACTACGCAGAGAACGCAGCGTACTTTGCAGCACCGCCAGTGGCGTTTTCAGACTATGGGTCAGGTCGGTGAGCGTTGTACGGTATTTGTCGTAACGTTCGCGTTCGCTTTTTAACAATCGGTTCAGGTTTCGTACCAGACTGGTCAGTTCTCGCGTTGTGGCTGGATTGAGCAATTCGCGGTTATGTTCTTCCAGTTCGCGGACTTCTTTTGCCAGGGCTTCGATGGGGCGTAAACTCCACCAGGCGGCGACCCACAGCAGCGGGATCACTAACAGCAGATTGGCTGAGAGCACATAGATAAACCAGCTCCAGACCATATAGGAACTTTTTAGCTCCACCGGAATGGTATCCACCACCACAATGGTTAACTTTGGCATCCGCGATGTTGCCGGGTAGACGTTTACCGCCACCGAGTGGGTCATCTCCGCGTCGTCATCATCTTCCCGCACTTCCTGCAACTGTTGCTGTATCGAATGATCTCCACTCAGCAAGAGGCTGGTATCGTTAACATCCGCTTCAATTTCATGAAAACCATTCGATTTCAGCCAGTCAGGCTGGATCATCTTCATCAGCCAGGGCACGTCACGTTGCGCCCATAAAAGCTGCCCGTTCTCATCATAAATTAGCGTCATGGTGGGGCTTTGCTTGTCGATATTTTCGGGTAACTCGACATGCAACTTATTGTTTTCCCACTTCGCAAGGGTATAGAACAGATTGCTCTCGCCACGTAACAGCCGAAACGTAGTTTTATCGAAACTGACGCTATAACCGATCAGCGCGACCATTCCGTAGGCAAGCGAAAGCACCAGTACTACCGCTGCCGTTGCCAACAGAAAACGTACCCGCAGCGAGAGCGGGAAAAAAAGACGCAGTAATTTTTTCATCAGCGCAATTCGAACAGATAGCCCTGGCCGCGAACGGTGGTAATCACTTCTTGGGGATATTGTGCCTGAATTTTTTTGCGCAGACGTCCCATCAGTACATCAATGGTATGGCTTTCCCGCAGCTCCGCATCCGGATAGAGTTGGAGCATTAACGAATCTTTGCTCACCACTTTGCCATTATTGCGTATCAACGTTTCCATAATGGTGTATTCGAATGCGGTCAGTTTGATCACTTCGTCATTAATAGATAATTCACGGCGAGAGAGATCAACCTGAAACGGGGGGAGCGAAATGACCTGTGAAGCCAGGCCGCTATTACGCCGCATTAATGCCTGCATTCGCGCCATCACCTCTTCAATATGAAACGGTTTAGTCACGTAATCATCAGCACCGGCACTTAATACTTCGACTTTGTCCTGCCAGCTTTCACGGGCGGTTAATACCAGAATCGGCAGTGAAACATCATTGCTACGCCAGCGGCGAATCAGTGACAGACCGTCCTCGTCTGGCAATCCGAGATCGACAATCGCAATATCCGGTAAATGTTCATTGAGATAATAATCGGCTTCTTTGGCATCTTCTGCATCATCGACCTGATGACCAGCATCCTGAATCTGAACTTTAAGGTGGTGACGTAACAACGCATTGTCTTCAACAACCAGTACGCGCATTTTTATTTCTCCCTGTCTTAATTATTAAAATAGTGTAACGCGATTATGTGGTTATGGGGGTAAACATTAAATAAACCAGCGGGGAGGGGAGGTAAAGTGAAAAAATAAAAAGCGGATAATCTTAATAAGCAGGCCGGACAGCATCGCCATCCGGCACTGATACGAGTTTATTTCAGCTCATCAACCATGGTGATGGCGCGACCAATGTAGTTTGCCGGCGTCATCGCTTTCAGGCGGGCTTTCTCTTCTTCTGGCAACGCCAGACCGTCGATAAACTGCTTCATGCCTTCGGCGTCAACGCGCTTACCACGAGTCAGCTCTTTCAATTTCTCGTACGGTTTTTCGATGCCATAGCGACGCATAACTGTCTGGATTGGTTCTGCCAGCACTTCCCAGTTGTGATCCAGCTCATCCAGCAGATGGTCACGGTTCACTTCCAGTTTGCTCACGCCTTTCAGGGTGGATTGATACGCAATCAGCGCATAACCGATACCCACGCCGAGGTTACGCAACACGGTGGAGTCGGTCAGGTCACGCTGCCAGCGGGAAACCGGCAGTTTGCTTGCCAGATGCTGTAATACCGCGTTGGAAAGGCCCAGATTCCCTTCGGAGTTCTCGAAGTCGATCGGGTTAACTTTATGCGGCATGGTGGAAGAACCAATCTCACCGGCGATGGTTTTCTGTTTGAAGTGGTTAAGGGCGATATAACCCCAGACGTCACGGTCAAAGTCGATCAGAATGGTGTTGAAGCGCGCAACGCAATCAAACAGTTCGGCAATGTAGTCGTGCGGTTCAATCTGGGTAGTGTACGGGTTCCATTGAATACCCAGCGAGGTGACGAACTCTTCGCTGAACTGATGCCAGTCAACTTCCGGGTAAGCGGCGATGTGGGCGTTATAGTTACCGACCGCGCCGTTGATTTTGCCGAGGATCTCCACCTGGTTAAGCTGGCGGTACTGGCGCTCCATACGGTAGGCGACGTTTGCCATCTCTTTACCGATGGTTGACGGCGTGGCTGGCTGACCGTGGGTACGAGACAGCAGCGGGATATCGCGGTACTGAACGGCGAGATCTTTAATGCCATCAATTAGTTGACGCCAGTACGGCAGGATCACTTCATCACGCGCGGTTTTCAGCATTAATGCGTGGGAGAGGTTATTGATATCTTCCGAAGTACAGGCAAAGTGGATGAATTCAGAAACCGCGTGCAGTTCCGGGATCTCCGCCACTTTTTCTTTCAGGAAATACTCAACCGCTTTAACGTCGTGGTTAGTAGTACGCTCGATGGTTTTGATGCGTGCGGCATCTTCTTCGCTGAAATTGGCGACAATTGCATCAAGGTAACCGATTGCGTCGGCAGCAAAAGCAGGAACTTCCTTGATCGCTGCGTGCGCGGCCAGTTTTTGCAGCCAACGTACTTCAACTTGTACACGGAATTTCAGCAAACCATATTCGCTGAAAATCCCGCGCAGCGCGCTGACTTTATCGCCGTAGCGTCCATCGACAGGGGAAACGGCGGTCAGTGAGGATAATTCCATAGATCACAACTCCGGGGTTAAATGAGCAAGAATTTGTTTTGCCTGAGTGGTCAGGCGATTACGAGAAAACATCAGTTGCAGACGTCCGCCGCCGACCTGGTGCCAGAGCACGGCGGCGCGAATGCCTGCCAGCAGGGTTGCGCGAACTTTCGCCTGCACTTGTGGGCTTTGCAGTACAGCAGGGGAGCCGGTGACCTGAATGCGCGGGCCAAGCGGGCTAATCACATCAACATAGATAGCAGCCATCGCGCTCATCAGCGTTTCGGACTGTAAATCGAAGTGTTCGAGCTGGCGTTGCAGGCCGTTGATCCGGTTGCCCAGAGTGTCGAGCGCACCTTTCGCTGAGGAGAGTTTGCGCTCAAGCACCATCAGGCTGAGTGTGTAGCGGGTTAATTCGGCGTTTAAGCCCTGGCGACTGCTGGCATTGAGCACGCCGAGCAGGGTTTCCAGCCCGACGCGCAGGTTGGCTTCGCTACCGCCAAAAACCGCCAGCGTCGAGCTGGGGTTCATATCAATAATACTGTTGAGTGAGACGTGTAGCGCATCGGCATCACAATGCCCCTGGTGAGCGAGTTGTTGCACCAGGCGTGCCGACTGACAAATACCGGCCAGGGCGAGGGTGATGTCATAGTAATTCTTTGCCACGTTCACTGCTTCCTTGTTTTAAGTAAAGATAATAATCAGACCGGCAGCGGCAGACGCTGCTCAATAATACCGCCACCGAGGCACACTTCACCGTTATAGAAGACGGCAGACTGGCCCGGCGTCACGGCGGCAACCGGCTCATCGAAAATCACTTCAATGCGATCATCGTCCAGCGCCTTGACGGTGCAGGGGATATCGGTCTGGCGATAGCGGGTTTTTACCGTGCAACGCATAGTGCCGGTGAATGGTTCGCGATCGACCCAGTGCAACTGCTGGGCAATCAACCCGACAGACATCAGCCGCGGGTGTTCATGGCCCTGAGCGACAACCAGAATGTTGTTTTCGACGTCTTTGTCCACCACATACCACGGTTCTTCGGTGCCTTCTTTGGTGCCACCGATACCCAGACCTTTACGCTGACCGAGGGTGTGATACATCAGCCCCTGATGCTCACCAATTTCATCGCCGTCAACAGTAATGATTTTGCCCGGTTGTGCCGGGAGATAACGGCCCAGGAACTCGCGGAATTTACGTTCGCCAATGAAGCAAATGCCGGTAGAGTCTTTTTTCTTCGCGGTGACCAGACCAAGATCTTCAGCAATCTTACGCACCTGCGGTTTTTCCAGTTCGCCGACCGGGAACAGGCTTTGCGCAATCTGCTCATGGCTGAGCGTATAAAGGAAGTAGCTCTGGTCTTTATTGCTGTCCAGACCACGCAGCAGGCGGCTCTTGCCATCGACATCGGCCCGACGAACGTAATGACCGGTAGCGATATAATCGGCACCTAAATCTTCGGCGGCAAATTCGAGGAAGGCTTTAAATTTGATCTCTTTGTTGCACAGAATATCCGGATTCGGCGTGCGACCGGCTTTATATTCGGCAAGGAACAGTTCGAAGACGTTGTCCCAGTACTCGGCAGCAAAGTTAACGGTGTGCAGTTCAATGCCGAGCTTGTCGCAGACAGCCTGGGCATCAGCCAGATCCGCTGCCGCTGTGCAATATTCCTCACCGTCGTCTTCTTCCCAGTTCTTCATAAACAGGCCTTCGACCTGATATCCCTGTTGTTGCAACAGCCAGGCAGAAACGGAGGAATCGACACCGCCGGACATGCCGACGATTACTTTTTTTGCGGTTTCAGACATTGGATCACTCACGACATTGAACTTCAAGGCGGCGTATTCTATCACGCAGCCTTTTAGATGACACCCTTTGTAAAAGGCCAGTTAAAATCGCCAATCATCTCCAGCGGATAGCGTTGCCCGCTTTGATAACAACGAATACTTTCCGCCACCAGCGGCGAACGCAGGTTGGGGGCCTGTAAAATCTCTTCGGCACTAACCCAACGGCAGCAGTCGATATCGCTGTCATGAGGCTGGGTCGGGCATATTTGCACAAGCTCAATGGCAAAAAGGAAACGCAAAAACGGCGTTTTATCTGGCGCAATCCACTGATGCATACGAATAAAGTGTTGCGGCTGCGCGCTGATGCCGGTTTCTTCCCACAGCTCACGGGCGGCGGCTTCCACTAAGGTTTCATCCGCTTCCAGATGCCCCGCCGGTTGGTTCCATAACGCTTTACCATTAATCGTCTCTTCAACGACTAAAAATTTGCCTTCTGCGTGCACCACGCAAGCAACGGTAACGTGCGGTTTAAACATTTTGCATCCTTAATCTGTCACTTCTCGCCATTCGCCATTAGCAAGATTATCCAAAGAGTAATCACCCATCGCATAACGAATCAGTCGCAGCGTGGGGAAACCAACATGGGCGGTCATGCGGCGCACCTGGCGATTACGTCCTTCAAATAAGGTGATCTTCAGCCAGCTGGTGGGAATACTTTTGCGTTCACGAATTGGTGGATTCCGCGGCCATAACCACGCAGGTTCGTCAACCAGCTCCGCGCCGGCGGGCAGGGTAGGGCCATCATTTAAGGTTACGCCATTGCGCAAGGCTTCAAGTGCGTCTTGTGTGGGAATACCTTCCACCTGCACATAATAGATTTTTCCGGTGCGTTTACCCGGCTGGGTTAAACGCGCCTGCAACGCGCCGTTATTGGTCAGCACCAGTAACCCTTCGCTATCGCGGTCAAGACGACCTGCTGCATAAACGCCCTGAACCGGGATGAATTCTTTTAATGCTTTGCGTCCGGCTTCATCGGTGAACTGCGGAAGAACATCGTAGGGTTTATTGAACAGGATCACACGCGTGGGCTGGTTTTCAGGTTTACGCTTAGTGGAGTGTTGCGAGTTTAGTCGACTAACCTGTTTTTTTCTAAAAGAAGATTTAGAATCGCTAAAGTATTTCATGGTAAATTCCAAATAGAGCTATACGCAGAGGGTAGCACAGTGTCGGATTGCATTGGACTTTGAAGGTACTCGTTAGAGGTTCAGGGTTCAGGCTCTTCAGCGCGGTTTCATCAATACCTGGGTTAGTGAGCAGCGGTTGTGTGGCTGCATGGTGATAAATATGGCCCAATGAACACATTTTACATTGATGAATTGAATAAATATTGGTATGAAAAATAGTGTTTCTGTATTACTGATGGGTGACAGCACTTCACTGTTCAAGTTCAGGATGATGCTTTACCACTACCATCATCAGCAGTAATAAGAGGGGCATCGCAGCCTTCTTTTTTATTCTACTGATACAGCCATTTTCCCGCTTCTGCTGATTCCGCAAACATCCGTACAGTTAACGGTAAACGTGTTGTTTCTACCTCTTCCCGCTTGAGCTTGAACCATCGTTGAAGCAATGGTGCAGACTCCCACGGAAGGTACAAAGACCAGTCCAGATTATCCAGGTTAATCCCAAACCTCTCTTTGTATTTCCGTATAGCGTCCTCTAAATCATCTCGTGGATAGTCGAACAAATCAGAGTCCAGTTCTAACGGAATTTCCTTCCCGTGGTCATCCTGATAACCTGGAATCTCATCACGGAACAGTGCTAAAACTTCGTCTGTGATTGTTGTTGCCATTAGAAGGAAGTCCACTTAATACGGTCTTGAGGTTTGGCAATCAGATTGTATTTTTCCTGGGTACGAGTCGAAACCCTGTAAAGACTCATCGACAGTGAAACCCAACCAATCCACGGGACCCAACGAGCGATAATTGCAGCAAGCTTATTAGATTTCTGCATCCTTACACCCACTGGTGTATGAACAGAAATACCAAAAGGCATGCGTGCATCTCTCATCAGTATACGCGCATACTTTGAGACAACACTTGTTCCCAGGGTTGCCCCTTGCGGCTTCGCTCTTGTACCCAGCCAAGGTTGACCAGATAAGATTGCTGCACCTGATACCGAATCAATCCCCAATTCCTTACAGAATTCTTCAAGGAATATGACGTTGAGTAGTTCTATTTTGGACAGGTTCGGGTGTCCTCTATAGAAATATGTTCCATTGCGTTCTTCGGTAGTATCCATTTTTCAACACTCCATTGTTATATAGTGTTTCTGTTACTTGAAGTTGATTTCTTCGGTTGCAGCAGATGCAGAACTAGAACCAGTAAAGGCAACGAGTGTCACAGCTATCAGTGCAAAGCGTTTCATGTGAACCTCAAAAAGGGTGGATGCCATAATTTACTCGTTGCTTGTCGCTTCAACCATGACTTTTGATAATTTTCCCAATAGTGCTCAAAGTGAGTTAGTCGCTGAATCGAGTAATGTCAAATTTTGACCAAATAGCACCCTGTTAGTTATCTCTGGTGGTTTTTTTATTGCTTAAAATCTGGTGTAACTAATTGATATTTAATACTTTATTTGAAGGTCGGGAAAATACTGTCTTTGGTCTAAAAGAAGTTTTTTGCATGGTATTTTCAGAGATTATGAATTGCCGCATTATAGCCTAATAACGCGCATCTTTCATGACGGCAAACAATAGGGTAGTATTGACAAGCCAATTACAAATCATTAACAAAAAATTGCTCTAAAGCATCCGTATCGCAGGACGCAAACGCATATGCAACGTGGTGGCAGACGAGCAAACCAGTAGCGCTCGAAGGAGAGGTGAATGGAAAGTAAAGTAGTTGTTCCGGCACAAGGCAAGAAGATCACCCTGCAAAACGGCAAACTCAACGTTCCTGAAAATCCGATTATCCCTTACATTGAAGGTGATGGAATCGGTGTAGATGTAACCCCAGCCATGCTGAAAGTGGTCGACGCTGCAGTCGAGAAAGCCTATAAAGGTGAGCGTAAAATCTCCTGGATGGAAATTTACACCGGTGAAAAATCCACACAGGTTTATGGTCAGGACGTCTGGTTGCCTGCTGAAACTCTTGATCTGATTCGTGAATATCGCGTTGCTATTAAAGGCCCGCTGACCACTCCGGTTGGTGGCGGTATTCGTTCTCTCAACGTTGCCCTGCGCCAGGAACTGGATCTCTACATCTGCCTGCGTCCGGTACGTTACTATCAGGGCACTCCAAGCCCGGTTAAACACCCTGAACTGACCGATATGGTTATCTTCCGTGAAAACTCGGAAGACATTTATGCGGGTATCGAATGGAAAGCTGACTCTGCCGACGCCGAGAAAGTGATTAAATTCCTGCGTGAAGAGATGGGCGTGAAGAAAATTCGCTTCCCGGAACATTGCGGTATCGGTATTAAGCCGTGTTCTGAAGAAGGCACCAAACGTCTGGTTCGTGCAGCGATCGAATACGCAATTGCTAACGATCGTGACTCTGTGACCCTGGTGCACAAAGGCAACATCATGAAGTTCACCGAAGGCGCGTTTAAAGACTGGGGCTACCAGCTGGCGCGTGAAGAATTTGGCGGTGAACTGATCGACGGCGGCCCGTGGCTGAAAGTTAAAAACCCGAATACCGGCAAAGAGATCGTCATTAAAGACGTGATTGCTGATGCATTCCTGCAACAGATCCTGCTGCGTCCGGCTGAATATGATGTTATCGCCTGTATGAACCTGAACGGTGACTACATTTCTGACGCCCTGGCAGCGCAGGTTGGCGGTATCGGTATCGCCCCTGGTGCAAACATCGGTGACGAATGCGCCCTGTTTGAAGCCACCCACGGTACTGCGCCGAAATATGCCGGTCAGGACAAAGTAAACCCAGGCTCTATTATACTCTCTGCTGAGATGATGTTACGCCACATGGGTTGGACCGAAGCCGCAGACCTGATTGTTAAAGGTATGGAAGGCGCAATCAATGCGAAGACCGTAACCTATGACTTCGAACGTTTGATGGAAGGCGCTAAACTGCTGAAATGTTCAGAGTTTGGTGATGCGATCATCAAGAATATGTAATCACTACATGTGTTAAATATTTAAACGGGCGTATAACACGCCCGTTGTTTTATTTATGTAGATATTATTAATAGCATATCGAGCATATTTATATAAAACCCATTACTTGAGCCCATACGGGCATATTTTTATAATACAACTCTTATGCAAACATTTATTTGTTATTTCGCTTTCTCCTGGAGGACACTCTTGACTGCTTTTGAGTAAACTCCATAAATTCTTGTTGAATGGTGCAATGTTATAAATAGTAATAGGATATTCTTTATCCTTAAGGATAATACCAGGCTTAACAGGTGTAAATATACTTCCAGGAGGAAGAAATATAGTAGATTGATACCAGATG
>NZ_JAYQWM010000011.1:0-89026 GCF_036662595.1 Escherichia sp. Lx600-2
AGAAGTGAAACGCCGTAGCGCCGATGGTAGTGTGGGGTCTCCCCATGCGAGAGTAGGGAACTGCCAGGCATCAAATTAAGCAGTAAGCCGGTCATAAAACCGGTGGTTGTAAAAGAATTCGGTGGAGCGGTAGTTCAGTCGGTTAGAATACCTGCCTGTCACGCAGGGGGTCGCGGGTTCGAGTCCCGTCCGTTCCGCCACCCTAATTAGGGGCGTAGTTCAATTGGTAGAGCACCGGTCTCCAAAACCGGGTGTTGGGAGTTCGAGTCTCTCCGCCCCTGCCAGAAATCATCCTTAGCGAAAGCTAAGGATTTTTTTTATCTGAAATAACCCTCTCTGAAGTAAATCCTTCTACCGGCATCCTTGCCAGCCATTCAGATTAATACACTTCATCCAGCACGTTAATTTTCAATAGATCGCGAATCAACGTATTTTTATCGCTATTTTGCAGCCATATGGCATAAAGCGGCCGTGAAAGTGTTGTGCTATCGACAACGGTATGCAGGCCGCCTTTTTTACGCGCCCAGCTGACGGGTAG
This sequence comes from Escherichia sp. Lx600-2, assembly GCF_036662595.1. Lineage (NCBI taxonomy): Bacteria > Pseudomonadati > Pseudomonadota > Gammaproteobacteria > Enterobacterales > Enterobacteriaceae > Escherichia > Escherichia sp. Lx600-2. The sequence goes on from NZ_JAYQWM010000011.1 coordinate 539, forward strand.
CCAGGTGCAACCATTAAGCATCGCAATCTGTTGCTGTGCCAGTTCAGCAGAACTGGTTGTCAGAATGGGCACTTCGTCAGCACCGATCAAACCTGCCTCATGCTGTTGAAAATCTGGCCCCCACTCCAGTCGCAGATAGTTAAGATCTCCCTTTAGTTTAGAAGGGGCACTGGTATAAAGCGCTAAAGTGAAATACCCCAGCAACTGACTACTAAATTCGTCCATTTTGGGCGCTTCAGTGGTAATAAGAAGATCAAGCTGGCGTTCATGCAGCTGTTTTACCAGAGACTGCCGTTGGGCAATTCGCGCTTCGAACTGTAAGCCTGTATGGGCATCCTGATTTTGATACAAACGTCCCAGCCACTGATTAAGCATACATTCCCACAATGAGGCGCTGGCACCGATAGAAAACTCGTTATGTCGTGAGGTATGCGCCACCTCCTTACGGGCGGCCTGCCAGGTGCTCATGAGCGTTTCTGCATAAGGCAGTAGTTTTTCACCGGCAGCGGTTAAACGGATATTGTTTCTGTGGCGGGTGAAAAGGTTCACACCCAGTTGATTTTCCAGTTGTCTGATTCGAAAGCTCACTGCTGACTGGGTCAGATAGAGCGATTCAGCCGCTCGACCAAAGTGACGCGTTCGGCTAACTTCCAGGAAAGTTTTTAACAATTCCGTATCCACAGTGCTCTCCGCAAAATTATTTGTCGTTATGATTTAAATGTTTTGTTTTACACTCTGTCAAGCGTAACTAATACTCCGCGCCATAACTAGCTCGGTCAAAGAATTAGGAGCGTGCAGGATGGCGGAAAGCTTTACGACGACTAATCGATATTTCGACAATAAACATTATCCACGTGGATTCTCTCGTCATGGTGATTTCACCATCAAAGAGGCACAACTGCTTGAGCGTCATGGTTATGCCTTCAATGAGTTGGATCTTGGCAAACGCGAGCCGGTTACCGAGGAAGAGAAACTCTTCGTAGCAGTATGCCGTGGCGAACGTGAGCCAGTGACAGAAGCAGAACGCGTGTGGTCTAAGTATATGACGCGTATTAAGCGTCCAAAACGTTTTCACACCCTTTCCGGCGGTAAACCGCAGGTTGAAGGTGCTGAAGACTACACCGATTCTGACGATTAATAAAAAGGGCGAAATGCCCTTTTTTTATGTCAGTAGTTTTTGCAGATGGATGAGCAAACGGTCAATCGCACGATAGCTAACTGCCTCCTGCAAATGCTGACGTGTGATAATGTCAGACTGATCAATATCAGCAATGGTTCGTGCAACTTTCAATAACCGCTGCCAGGCACGAATCGATAACCCCAGATGGATCAGCGTTTCTTCCAGCCACTGCGCATCTTCGCTCTCAAGCTTGCAGAATTTGCGTATTTCCGGACTATCCAGCCAGGCGTTCAACTTATTCTGCCGCTTAAATTGGCGCTCTCTGGCAGCCATTACACGTTGTTTAACGGTGGTGCTGCTTTCTCCCGGCACTACCGTTTTACTCAAAATGCCGGGGGGTGGTAATGGGATCTCCAGTGAGAGATCGAAGCGGTCGAGAAAGGGCCCCGAGAGCCGGTTGAGATAACGTAATGTCTGTTCTGGCGTGCAGCGGTTATGGTTTCCCTGATAATGTCCGGTAGGGCTGGGATTCATCGCCGCAACAAGCTGGAAACGGGCTGGATAGGTTATTTTTGCTCGTGTGCGTGAAAGATGGATCTGCCCAGATTCAATCGGCTCTCGCAAAGCATCCAGTGTACGCCGTTCAAATTCAGGTAGCTCATCAAGAAAAAGCACACCGTTATGCGCCAACGAAATTTCACCAGGCCCTGGAATTGCACCACCGCCCACCATCGCAGTTAACGACGCACTGTGATGCGGTGAGCGGAACGGGCGCTGCCGCCATTGTTTTTGTACTGATTCAGCATTTACCAGACTTAATATCGCAGCGCTCTCCAGTGCCTCTTCATTGCTTAAATCTGGCAAAAGACCATTAATACGGCTGGCGAGCATTGTTTTACCTGTTCCCGGCGGTCCAATCAGTAAAAGGTTGTGCCCACCAGCGGCGGTAATTTCCAGTCCTCGCTTTTCTTGCTCCTGACCGACAACATCACTGAGATCATGTTGTAGCGCCCGGGATACTGCATCAGTTGGTTTCGGGCGTTCGAGAGTGTGCTTACCTTCCAGAAACGCACAGACAGCCTGCAGATGATCGGCTATCAAGCATCCTTCTCCGTTAATTAGCCCCACTTCATCTTCGTTATCTTTCGCGACGATAATTTTTCTGCCCGACTTAATAGCTTCAGTTGCACTGGAGATTGCGCCGGGAACGCCATGTAGAGCGCCTGTAAGCGCCAGTTCTCCGACTAATTCATATTCATCTAACTTATTGGCTGTAAGCTGTTCTGAGGCCGCCAGCAACGCAATGGCGATAGGTAAATCATATCGTCCCCCTTCTTTTGGTAGATCGGCTGGAGCAAGGTTAATGGTGATTTTTTTCGCCGGATATTCATATCCGCTATTGATAATGGCGCTGCGCACGCGATCGCGAGCTTCTTTTACCGTTGTTTCTGGTAAGCCCACCATCGTTAAGCCGGGCAAACCTTTACTGATATGTACCTCAACAGTGATTGGGGGCGCATTTACTCCCAGGGCTGCGCGGGTATGAACAATTGACAGTGACATAAGCCCTCCTTGAGTCACCATTATGTGCATAAGATAGCCCGCTAATTCGTGAATTTTAGTGGCTGATTCCTGTTTATTTGTGCAAGTGAAGTTGAGTTGTTCTGGCGGTGGAATGATGCTCGCAAAAATGCAGCGGACAAAGGATGAACTACGAGGGAGGGAACAACATTCGTACTGAAATTGAATTTTTTTCACTCACTATTTTCTTTTTAAAAAACAACAATTTCTATTGAAATTGTTAAAGCCATCATAAAAAACGGCCAAAAAATATCTTGTGCTATTCGCAAAATCTATGGTAACTCTTTAGGCATTCCTTCGAACAAGATGCAAGAAAAGACAAAATGACAGCCCTTCTACGAGTGATTAGCCTGGTCGTGATTAGCGTGGTGGTGATTATTATCCCACCGTGCGGGGCTGCACTTGGACGAGGAAAGGCTTAGAGATCAAGCCTTAACGAACTAAGACCCCCGCACCGAAAGGTCCGGGGGTTTTTTTTGACCTTAAAAACATAACCGAGGAGCAGACAATGAATAACAGCACAAAATTCTGTTTCTCAAGATTCAGGACGGGGAACTAACTATGAATGGCGCACAGTGGGTGGTACATGCGTTGCGGGCACAGGGTGTGAACACCGTTTTCGGTTATCCGGGTGGCGCAATTATGCCGGTTTACGATGCATTGTATGACGGCGGCGTGGAGCACTTGCTGTGCCGACATGAGCAGGGTGCGGCAATGGCGGCTATCGGTTATGCTCGTGCTACCGGCAAAACTGGCGTATGTATCGCCACGTCTGGTCCGGGCGCGACCAACCTGATAACCGGGCTTGCGGACGCACTGTTAGATTCTATCCCTGTTGTTGCCATCACCGGTCAAGTGTCCGCACCGTTTATCGGCACTGACGCATTTCAGGAAGTGGATGTCCTGGGATTGTCGTTAGCCTGTACCAAGCACAGCTTTCTGGTGCAGTCGCTGAAAGAGTTGCCGCGCATTATGGCTGAAGCATTCGACGTTGCCAGCTCAGGTCGTCCTGGTCCGGTTCTGGTCGATATCCCAAAAGATATCCAGCTAGCCAGCGGTGACCTGGAACCGTGGTTCACCACCGTTGAAAACGAAGTGACTTTCCCACATGCCGAAGTCGAGCAAGCGCGCCAGATGCTGGCAAAAGCGCAAAAACCGATGCTGTACGTTGGCGGTGGCGTGGGTATGGCGCAGGCAGTTCCTGCTTTACGAGAATTTCTCGCTGCCACAAAAATGCCTGCCACCTGCACGTTGAAAGGGCTGGGCGCAGTTGATGCAGATTATCCGTACTATCTGGGCATGCTGGGAATGCACGGCACCAAAGCGGCGAACTTTGCGGTGCAGGAATGTGACTTGTTGATCGCCGTGGGTGCACGTTTTGATGACCGGGTGACCGGCAAACTGAACACCTTTGCACCACACGCCAGTGTTATCCATATGGATATCGACCCGGCAGAAATGAACAAGCTGCGTCAGGCACATGTGGCATTACAGGGTGATTTAAATGCTCTGTTACCAGCATTACAGCAGCCGTTAAATATCAATGACTGGCAGCAATACTGCACGCAGCTGCGTGATGAACATACCTGGCGTTACGACCATCCCGGTGACGCTATCTACGCGCCGTTGTTGTTAAAACAACTGTCGGATCGAAAACCTGCGGATTGTGTCGTGACCACAGATGTGGGGCAGCACCAGATGTGGGCTGCCCAGCACATCGCCCACACTCGCCCGGAAAATTTCATCACCTCCAGCGGCTTAGGCACCATGGGTTTTGGTTTACCGGCGGCGGTTGGCGCGCAAGTCGCGCGACCAAACGATACCGTTGTCTGTATCTCCGGTGACGGCTCTTTCATGATGAATGTGCAAGAGCTGGGCACCGTAAAACGCAAGCAGTTACCGTTGAAAATCGTCTTACTCGATAACCAACGGTTAGGGATGGTTCGACAATGGCAGCAACTGTTTTTCCAGGAACGATACAGCGAAACCACCCTTACCGATAACCCCGATTTCCTCATGTTAGCCAGCGCCTTCGGCATCCCTGGCCAACACATCACCCGTAAAGACCAGGTTGAAGCGGCACTCGACACCATGCTGAACAGTGATGGGCCATACCTGCTTCATGTCTCAATCGACGAACTTGAGAACGTCTGGCCGCTGGTGCCGCCTGGTGCCAGTAATTCAGAAATGTTGGAGAAATTATCATGATGCAACATCAGGTCAATGTATCGGCTCGCTTCAATCCGGAAACCTTAGAACGTGTTTTACGCGTGGTGCGTCATCGTGGTTTCCACGTCTGCTCAATGAATATGGCCGCCGCCAGCGATGCACAAAATATAAATATCGAATTGACCGTTGCCAGCCCACGGTCGGTCGACTTACTGTTTAGTCAGTTAAATAAACTGGTGGACGTCGCACACGTTGCCATCTGCCAGAGCACAACCACATCACAACAAATCCGCGCCTGAGCGCAAAAGGAATATAAAAATGACCACGAAGAAAGCTGATTACATTTGGTTCAATGGGGAGATGGTTCGCTGGGAAGACGCGAAGGTGCATGTGATGTCGCACGCGCTGCACTATGGCACCTCGGTTTTTGAAGGCATCCGTTGCTACGACTCGCACAAAGGACCGGTTGTATTCCGCCATCGTGAGCATATGCAGCGTCTGCATGACTCCGCCAAAATCTATCGCTTCCCGGTTTCGCAGAGCATTGATGAGCTGATGGAAGCTTGTCGTGACGTGATCCGCAAAAACAATCTCACCAGCGCCTATATCCGTCCGCTGATCTTCGTCGGTGATGTTGGTATGGGCGTTAACCCGCCAGCGGGATACTCAACCGATGTGATTATCGCCGCTTTCCCGTGGGGAGCGTATCTGGGCGCAGAAGCGCTGGAGCAGGGGATCGATGCGATGGTTTCCTCCTGGAACCGTGCAGCACCAAACACCATCCCAACCGCGGCGAAAGCCGGTGGTAACTATCTCTCTTCCCTGCTGGTGGGTAGTGAAGCGCGCCGCCACGGTTATCAGGAAGGTATCGCGCTGGATGTGAATGGTTACATCTCTGAAGGCGCAGGTGAAAACCTGTTTGAAGTGAAAGATGGTGTGCTGTTCACCCCACCGTTCACCTCATCCGCGCTGCCGGGTATTACTCGTGACGCCATCATCAAACTGGCGAAAGAGCTGGGAATTGAAGTGCGTGAGCAGGTGCTGTCGCGCGAATCCCTGTACTTGGCTGATGAAGTGTTTATGTCTGGGACAGCGGCAGAAATCACGCCAGTGCGCAGCGTAGACGGTATTCAGGTTGGCGAAGGCCGTTGTGGCCCGGTCACCAAACGCATTCAGCAAGCCTTCTTCGGCCTCTTCACTGGCGAAACCGAAGATAAATGGGGCTGGTTAGATCAAGTTAATCAATAAATACAAAAAATGGGACGGCACGCACCGTCCCATTTACGAGACAGACACTGGGAGTAAATAAAGTATGCCTAAGTACCGTTCCGCCACCACCACTCATGGTCGTAATATGGCGGGTGCTCGTGCGCTGTGGCGCGCCACCGGAATGACCGACGCCGATTTCGGTAAGCCGATTATCGCGGTTGTGAACTCGTTCACCCAATTTGTACCGGGTCACGTCCATCTGCGCGATCTCGGTAAACTGGTCGCCGAACAAATTGAAGCGGCTGGCGGCGTTGCCAAAGAGTTCAACACCATTGCGGTGGATGATGGGATCGCCATGGGCCACGGGGGGATGCTTTATTCACTGCCATCTCGCGAACTGATCGCTGATTCCGTTGAGTATATGGTCAATGCCCACTGCGCCGACGCAATGGTCTGCATCTCTAATTGTGACAAAATCACCCCGGGGATGCTGATGGCCTCTCTGCGCCTGAATATTCCGGTGATCTTTGTTTCCGGCGGCCCGATGGAGGCCGGGAAAACCAAACTGTCCGATCAGATCATCAAGCTCGATCTGGTTGATGCGATGATCCAGGGCGCAGACCCGAAAGTATCTGACTCCCAGAGCGATCAGGTTGAACGTTCCGCATGCCCAACCTGCGGTTCCTGCTCCGGGATGTTTACCGCTAACTCAATGAACTGCCTGACCGAAGCGCTGGGCCTGTCGCAGCCGGGCAACGGCTCGCTGCTGGCAACTCACGCCGACCGTAAGCAGCTGTTCCTCAATGCCGGTAAACGCATTGTTGAATTGACCAAACGTTACTACGAGCAAAACGACGATAGTGCACTGCCGCGTAATATCGCCAGTAAGGCGGCGTTTGAAAACGCCATGACGCTCGATATCGCGATGGGCGGCTCTACCAACACCGTACTTCACCTGCTGGCGGCGGCACAGGAAGCGGAAATCGACTTCACCATGAGTGATATCGATAAGCTTTCCCGCAAGGTTCCGCAGTTATGCAAAGTCGCGCCGAGCACCCAAAAATACCATATGGAAGATGTTCACCGTGCTGGTGGTGTTATCGGTATTCTCGGCGAGCTGGATCGTGCGGGGTTACTGAACCGTGATGTGAAAAACGTACTTGGCCTGACGTTGCCGCAAACGCTGGAACAATACGACGTTATGCTGACCCAGGATGACGCGGTAAAAAATATGTTCCGCGCCGGCCCTGCAGGCATTCGTACCACCCAGGCATTCTCGCAAGATTGCCGTTGGGATACGCTGGACGACGATCGCGCCAATGGCTGTATCCGCTCGCTGGAACACGCCTATAGCAAAGACGGCGGCCTGGCGGTGCTCTACGGTAATTTCGCAGAAAACGGCTGCATCGTTAAAACCGCGGGCGTCGATGACAGCATCCTCAAATTCACCGGCCCGGCGAAAGTGTACGAAAGCCAGGACGACGCGGTAGAAGCGATTCTCGGCGGTAAAGTTGTCGCGGGCGATGTGGTAGTAATTCGCTATGAAGGCCCGAAAGGCGGTCCGGGGATGCAGGAAATGCTCTACCCAACCAGTTTCCTGAAATCAATGGGTCTCGGTAAAGCCTGTGCGCTGATCACCGACGGTCGTTTCTCTGGCGGCACCTCTGGCCTTTCTATCGGCCACGTCTCACCGGAAGCGGCAAGCGGCGGCAGCATTGGCCTGATTGAAGACGGCGACCTGATCGCCATCGACATTCCGAACCGTGGCATTCAGTTACAGGTAAGCGATGCCGAACTGGCGGCGCGTCGTGAAGCGCAGGAAGCTCGGGGTGACAAAGCCTGGACGCCGAAAAATCGTGAACGTCAGGTCTCCTTTGCCCTGCGTGCTTATGCCAGCCTGGCAACCAGCGCCGACAAAGGCGCGGTGCGCGATAAATCGAAACTGGGGGGTTAATAATGGCTGACTCGCAACCCCTGTCCGGTGCTCCGGAAGGTGCCGAATATTTAAGAGCAGTGCTGCGCGCGCCGGTTTACGAGGCGGCGCAGGTTACGCCGCTACAAAAAATGGAAAAACTGTCGTCGCGTCTTGATAACGTCATTCTGGTGAAGCGCGAAGATCGCCAGCCAGTGCACAGCTTTAAGCTGCGCGGCGCATACGCCATGATGGCGGGCCTGACGGAAGAACAAAAAGCGCACGGCGTGATCACTGCTTCTGCGGGTAACCACGCGCAGGGCGTCGCGTTTTCTTCTGCGCGGTTAGGCGTGAAGGCCCTGATCGTTATGCCAACCGCCACCGCCGACATCAAAGTCGACGCGGTGCGCGGCTTTGGCGGCGAAGTGCTGCTCCACGGCGCGAACTTTGATGAAGCGAAAGCCAAAGCGATCGAACTGTCACAGCAACAGGGGTTCACCTGGGTGCCGCCGTTCGATCATCCGATGGTGATTGCCGGGCAAGGCACGCTGGCGCTGGAACTGCTCCAGCAGGACGCCCATCTCGACCGCGTATTTGTGCCAGTCGGCGGCGGCGGTCTGGCTGCGGGCGTGGCGGTGCTGATCAAACAACTGATGCCGCAAATCAAAGTGATCGCCGTAGAAGCGGAAGACTCCGCCTGCCTGAAAGCAGCGCTGGATGCGGGTCATCCGGTTGATCTGCCACGCGTGGGACTGTTCGCCGAAGGTGTCGCGGTAAAACGCATCGGCGACGAAACCTTCCGTTTATGCCAGGAGTATCTCGACGACATCATCACCGTCGATAGTGATGCGATCTGTGCGGCGATGAAGGATTTATTCGAAGATGTGCGCGCGGTGGCGGAACCCTCTGGCGCGCTGGCGCTGGCGGGAATGAAAAAATATATCGCCCAGCACAACATTCGCGGCGAACGGCTGGCGCATATTCTTTCCGGTGCCAACGTGAACTTCCACGGCCTGCGCTACGTCTCGGAACGCTGCGAACTGGGCGAACAGCGTGAAGCGTTGTTGGCGGTGACCATTCCGGAAGAAAAAGGCAGCTTCCTCAAATTCTGCCAACTGCTTGGCGGGCGATCGGTCACCGAGTTCAACTACCGTTTTGCCGATGCCAAAAACGCCTGCATCTTTGTCGGCGTGCGCCTGAGCCGCGGCCTCGAAGAGCGCAAAGAAATTTTGCAGATGCTCAACGACGGCGGCTACAGCGTGGTTGATCTCTCCGACGACGAAATGGCGAAGCTGCATGTGCGCTATATGGTTGGCGGGCGTCCGTCGCATCCGTTGCAGGAACGCCTCTACAGTTTCGAATTCCCGGAATCGCCGGGCGCGCTGCTGCGCTTCCTCAACACGCTGGGTACGCACTGGAACATTTCTTTGTTCCACTATCGCAGCCATGGCACCGACTACGGGCGCGTACTGGCGGCGTTCGAACTTGGCGACCATGAACCGGATTTCGAAACCCGGCTGAATGAACTGGGCTACGATTGCCACGACGAAACCAATAATCCGGCGTTCAGGTTCTTTTTGGCGGGTTAATGGTTCGGCAAAATCTTCCAGAACGCCTCAATCAGCGGCTCATGCAGCCGCTTTTTCTGCGCACAAACGCCCAGTTCAAACGGCGTTTTTTCATCGCTGCGCTCTAAAATCATCACGCGGTTACGCACCGGTTCGGGGCTGTTTTCCAGCACTACTTCCGGCAACAGCGCCACGCCACAGCCGAGCGCCACCATCGATACCATCGCTTCATGCCCGCCAACCGTGGCGTAAATCATCGGGTTACTGATTTTGTTACGCCGAAACCACAGTTCAATGCGGCGGCGTACCGGCCCCTGATCGGCCATGATAAACGGCACCGTTGACCAGTCCGGCTTCTCTACCGACACCTGATTACGCACCGGGCAGGGCAGCGCGGGGGCAATCAGCACTACTGCCAGATTCTCCAGCATCGAAAACGCCACTGCGCCGGGCAAGGTTTCCGGTTTACCCGCAATCGCCAGATCCGCTTCACCAGTGACCACCTTTTCCATCGCATCTGCCGCATCACCAGTAGTAAGTTTAATCTCCACCGACGGGTGTTCCGCGCGGAAGCGATCCAGAATCGGCGGCAGATGGCTGTAGGCAGCGGTCACCGAGCAGAAGATATGTAATTCGCCAGAGAGCGACGGCCCTTGCTGATCGATGGTGTGGCGCAACTGCTGATACTGCAACAGCGTTTGCTGGGCGAAAACGCGCAGCTCTTCGCCCGCTTCAGTCAGCGTCACCGTGCGGTTATCGCGCACAAACAGCGGCTGACCGAGATCTTCTTCCAGGCGCTGAATCTGCCGTGAGAGCGTGGACGGGCTAACGTGCATCGCCCGCGCGCTGCGGCCAAAATGGCGGCTTTCCGCCAGATGCAGGAAGGTTTTCAGATCGCGTAAATCCAATGGCGCAGCCCTCAATGTTGACGTTGCAGAAATTGCAATGTGACGTTGTGAATATATCAATTTCCGCAATAAATTTCCTGTCATATAGTGAATTCAATCTCGCAAACGCGAACCGAACAATAAGAAGCACAACATCACGAGGAATCACCATGGCTAACTACTTCAATACACTGAATCTGCGCCAGCAGCTGGCACAGCTGGGCAAATGTCGCTTTATGGGGCGCGATGAATTCGCCGATGGCGCGAGCTACCTTCAGGGTAAAAAAGTAGTCATCGTCGGCTGTGGCGCACAGGGTCTGAACCAGGGCCTGAACATGCGTGATTCTGGTCTCGATATCTCCTACGCTCTGCGTAAAGAAGCGATTGCCGAGAAGCGCGCGTCCTGGCGTAAAGCGACCGAAAATGGTTTTAAAGTGGGTACTTACGAAGAACTGATCCCACAGGCGGATCTGGTGGTTAACCTGACGCCGGACAAGCAGCACTCTGATGTAGTGCGCACCGTACAGCCACTGATGAAAGACGGCGCGGCGCTGGGTTACTCGCACGGTTTCAACATCGTCGAAGTGGGCGAGCAGATCCGTAAAGATATCACCGTAGTCATGGTTGCGCCGAAATGCCCTGGCACCGAAGTACGTGAAGAGTACAAACGTGGATTCGGCGTACCGACGCTGATTGCCGTTCACCCTGAAAACGATCCGAAAGGCGAAGGTATGGCGATCGCTAAAGCATGGGCGGCGGCAACCGGTGGTCATCGTGCGGGCGTGCTGGAATCCTCTTTCGTTGCGGAAGTGAAATCTGACCTGATGGGCGAGCAAACCATTCTGTGCGGTATGTTGCAGGCCGGCTCTCTGCTGTGCTTCGACAAGCTGGTGGAAGAAGGCACCGATCCGGCATACGCAGAAAAACTGATTCAGTTCGGCTGGGAAACCATCACCGAAGCGCTGAAACAGGGCGGCATCACCCTGATGATGGACCGTCTCTCTAACCCGGCGAAACTGCGTGCTTACGCGCTGTCTGAACAGCTGAAAGAGATCATGGCACCGCTGTTCCAGAAACATATGGATGACATCATCTCCGGCGAATTCTCTTCCGGTATGATGGCGGACTGGGCCAACGATGATAAGAAACTGCTGACCTGGCGTGAAGAAACCGGCAAAACCGCGTTTGAAACCGCGCCGCAGTATGAAGGCAAAATCGGCGAGCAGGAGTACTTCGATAAAGGCGTACTGATGATCGCGATGGTGAAAGCGGGCGTTGAGCTGGCGTTTGAAACCATGGTTGATTCCGGCATCATCGAAGAATCTGCTTACTATGAATCACTGCACGAACTGCCGCTGATTGCCAACACCATCGCCCGTAAGCGTCTGTACGAAATGAACGTGGTTATCTCTGATACCGCCGAGTACGGTAACTATCTGTTCTCTTACGCTTGTGTGCCGTTGCTGAAACCGTTTATGGCAGAGCTGCAACCGGGCGACCTGGGTAAAGCTATTCCGGAAGGGGCGGTAGATAACGCGCAACTGCGTGATGTGAACGAAGCGATTCGCAGCCATGCGATTGAGCAGGTAGGTAAGAAACTGCGCGGCTATATGACAGATATGAAACGCATTGCTGTTGCGGGTTAATAGCGATTCAGAGTTCAAGGCCTTCTCCTGGAGAAGGCCTTACTGTTAGTTACGGTAAAGCACCTTAATGATGTGGTAACCGAACTGGGTATGCAGCGGGCCAGTCGGCTCCAGTACCGGACAAGAGAACACAACTTTATCGAACGCCGGAACCATCTGACCCTGGCGGAATTCACCTAAATCACCGCCGCGTTTGCCTGATGGGCAAATGGAGTGTTTCTTCGCCAGCTTGCCAAAATCGGCCCCGTTCTTAATCTGCTCGAGAAGATCCAGAGCCAGTTTCTCTTCTTTTACAAGGATATGCAGTGCTGCTGCTGTTTTTGCCATGATCGTGCCTTGAGTGGTAAGGATGAGGCTGGCTATACTACCACGCTGTTATTTTCCCCTCCCGACTTTCATTGAGCGATTTTCCTATGCGTCTAAACCCCGGCCAACAACAAGCTGTCGAATTCGTTACCGGCCCCTGCCTGGTGCTGGCGGGCGCGGGTTCCGGTAAAACTCGTGTGATCACCAATAAAATCGCCCATCTGATCCGCGGTTGCGGTTATCAGGCGCGACATATCGCGGCGGTGACCTTTACCAATAAGGCGGCGCGCGAGATGAAAGAGCGTGTCGGGCAGACGCTGGGTCGCAAAGAGGCGCGCGGGCTGATGATCTCCACTTTTCACACGCTGGGGTTGGATATCATCAAACGCGAGTATGCGGCGCTTGGGATGAAAGCGAACTTCTCGTTGTTTGACGATACCGATCAGCTTGCTTTGCTTAAAGAGTTGACCGAGGGGCTGATTGAAGATGACAAAGTTCTCCTGCAACAACTGATTTCGACCATCTCTAACTGGAAGAATGATCTCAAAACACCGTCCCAGGCGGCAGCAAGTGCGATTGGCGAGCGGGACCGTATTTTTGCCCATTGTTATGGGCTGTATGATGCACACCTGAAAGCCTGTAACGTTCTCGACTTCGATGATCTGATTTTATTGCCGACGTTGCTGCTGCAACGCAATGAAGAAGTCCGCGAGCGCTGGCAGAACAAAATTCGCTATCTGCTGGTGGATGAGTATCAGGACACCAACACCAGCCAGTATGAGCTGGTGAAACTGCTGGTGGGCAGCCGCGCGCGCTTTACCGTGGTGGGCGATGACGACCAGTCGATCTACTCCTGGCGCGGCGCACGTCCACAAAACCTGGTGCTGCTGAGTCAGGATTTTCCGGCGCTGAAGGTGATTAAGCTTGAGCAGAACTACCGCTCTTCCGGACGTATTTTGAAAGCGGCGAACATCCTGATCGCCAATAATCCGCACGTCTTTGAAAAGCGTCTGTTCTCCGAACTGGGTTACGGCACAGAGCTAAAAGTTTTAAGCGCGAATAACGAGGAACATGAAGCCGAGCGCGTTACTGGCGAGCTGATCGCCCATCACTTCGTCAATAAAACGCAGTACAAAGATTACGCCATTCTTTATCGCGGTAACCATCAGTCGCGGGTGTTTGAAAAATTCCTGATGCAAAACCGCATCCCGTACAAAATTTCTGGTGGTACGTCGTTTTTCTCTCGTCCTGAAATCAAGGACTTGCTGGCTTATCTGCGCGTGCTGACTAACCCGGACGATGACAGCGCATTTCTGCGTATCGTTAACACGCCGAAGCGAGAGATTGGCCCGGCGACGCTGAAAAAGTTGGGTGAATGGGCGATGACGCGCAATAAAAGCATGTTTACCGCCAGCTTTGATATGGGCCTGAGTCAGACGCTTAGCGGACGTGGTTATGAAGCATTGACCCGCTTCACTCACTGGTTGGCAGAAATCCAGCGCCTGGCGGAGCGGGAGCCGATTGCTGCGGTGCGTGATCTGATCCATGGCATGGATTATGAATCCTGGCTGTACGAAACATCGCCCAGCCCGAAAGCAGCCGAAATGCGCATGAAGAACGTCAACCAACTGTTTAGCTGGATGACGGAGATGCTGGAAGGCAGCGAACTGGATGAGCCGATGACGCTCACCCAGGTGGTGACGCGCTTTACTTTGCGCGACATGATGGAGCGTGGTGAGAGTGAAGAAGAGCTGGATCAGGTGCAACTGATGACTCTCCACGCGTCGAAAGGGCTGGAGTTTCCTTATGTCTACATGGTCGGTATGGAAGAAGGGTTTTTGCCGCACCAGAGCAGTATCGATGAAGATAATATCGATGAGGAGCGGCGGCTGGCCTATGTCGGCATTACCCGCGCCCAGAAGGAATTGACCTTTACGCTGTGTAAAGAACGCCGTCAGTACGGCGAACTGGTGCGCCCGGAGCCGAGCCGCTTTTTGCTGGAGCTGCCGCAGGATGATCTGATTTGGGAACAGGAGCGCAAAGTGGTCAGCGCCGAAGAACGGATGCAGAAAGGGCAAAGCCATCTGGCGAATCTGAAAGCGATGATGGCGGCAAAACGAGGGAAATAATCAAGGCCGGAAAAGATGCGTCAGCATCGCATCCGGCACTTACTCATTAATGCACTTCCAGCGGCCAGTGGACATAGCTCTGCCACTGGCTTTCCTGAGCAATAATCTCTTTACCCAGCGGATGTTGGGTTAGCCAACCTTGCGGAAGCGTCAAGGTCAACAGTTCATGGTTAGCCTGTAATGTCATCTCTGGCACGAGATCGTCACGGCGACGGCTGGCAAAAATGATGGCCAGGCGTAGTAAACGGCAGAGTTGTTCTGCGACGCGCGGCGGTACGGCATTTTGCTGATGCAGCGATGAGAGATCGACCGGATTAGTCTGGTTGAGCAGTAGCGTCGCCAGCAATTTTTTCTGTGCGGGGGTAAAACCGGGAAGATCCAGATTACGCACCAGATAAGCAGCGTGTTGCGGCGCTTGTTTGAAGTCAACGCTCAGGCCGATTTCATGAAGCTGACAGGCGCTGATGAGCAAATCGCGGCTTATTGCTTCAAGATGCCATTCGTTTTCCACCTGTTCGAAGAAGTTAGCTGCAACTTTGGCTACGCGCTGTGCCTGATCAATATCGATCATAAAGCGGCGTTGAATATTACGCAGCGTACGGCTGCGAATATCCTGCTCGACGGCCAGATGCAACATGCCGTAGACCAGGCCTTCACGCAGCGCACCGCCCGCCAGGGTCATACACTGAATATTCAGTTCGGTAAAAATGGCGATCAGGATCGCCAGACCACTCGGGAACACTAACGCACGTTCCAGCGTCAGCCCGTCAATCTCCAGTTCCTCCAGCCGACCGCAATGAATGGCTCGCTGTTTCAATTGCTGCAACTTTTCCAGGGTAATGCGTTCATCCATCCCCTGTGCCATCATGATTTCCTGTAACGCCTGCACGGTGCCGGAAGCACCAACGCACACTTTCCAGCCGTGATACCGTAATTCATCGGCAACCGGACGTAACACTTCGCGTGCCGCTTTTTCTGCAGCATCAAAATTTTCCTGCCCCAGATTACGATCGGCAAAATAGCGTTCCAGCCAGGTGACGCAGCCCATCGACAGGCTAAACAACGAGGTAGTTTGTGCACCCGTGCCGGTTACCAGTTCAGTACTGGCACCGCCGATATCCACTACCAGGCGCTGATCGGCACCGCCAGTGGTGTGAGCAACGCCCTGATAAATCAGACGTGCTTCCTCTTCACCGCTGATCACCTGTACCGGACAACCGAGAATTTCCTGCGCTTTGGCAATAAAATCACCCGCATTGACGGCAAGGCGTAACGTCGCCGTAGCGACAACGCGAATTTGCGAGGGAGGGATATCTTGCAGACGTTCAGCAAACAGGCGCAAACATTGCCAACCGCGCTCCATTGCTTCATTGGAGAGGGCATTTTCGCTATTCAGGCCAGCAGCCAGACGCACTTTGCGTTTTATTCGCGTCAGCGTCTGGATGCTTCCAGCCACCTCGCGCACAACCAGCATATGAAAACTATTCGAACCGAGATCAATGGCTGCATACAGCGACGAGGTGGAACCCATACTCTTCATCCTTCAATCTGTCTCTGTGTTGGCTGCATTCTTTCACCTGAATCACTTACTACAGTAAGCTCATCGGGATTCATTCTCTTGCCATCTTGATACAGTTTGAATGATTTTGAGTATGACATTTTTTATTTAACCTGAACGACGACGATTACGCGGAGCGCCAGTACGACGCGGACCATTGCCTGTACGTGGGCGCGTGAGGCGCAGCGGTTTTGGCAGATCGGTCATCAATGCGTCCGGATTGTATTTGCTTACCGGAATTGAGTGACCAATATAGGTTTCAATAGCAGGCAAATTCAATGCATACTCTTCACACGCCAGGCTGATAGAGTGACCGCTTGCGCCTGCGCGACCTGTGCGACCAATACGGTGAACGTAATCTTCACAGTCATCGGGTAAATCGTAGTTAAAGACGTGCGTCACTGCCGGAATATGCAAACCACGCGCGGCAACGTCGGTGGCAACCAGAATATCCAGATCGCCACGGGTAAATTCATCAAGAATACGCAGACGTTTTTTCTGCGCGACATCGCCTGTCAACAAACCGACACGATGACCATCTGCCGCCAGGTGGCCCCAGATCTCTTCACAACGGTGTTTGGTATTGGCGAAAATAATCGCTCTGTCTGGCCACTCTTCTTCGATCAGCGTTTGCAGCAAACGCATTTTTTCTTCGTTAGAAGGGTAGAAAAGCTCTTCTTTAATACGGTGGCCCGTTTTCTGTTCCGGTTCCACTTCAATATATTCGGCATTGTTCATCTGCTCGAACGCCAGTTCACGTACCCGGTACGAAAGCGTGGCGGAGAACAGCATGTTGAGGCGCTGGTTTGCAGGCGGCATACGGCGGAACAGCCAGCGGATATCTTTAATAAAGCCCAGATCGTACATGCGATCGGCTTCGTCCAGTACCACTACCTGAATGGCACCGAGGTTAATGTGGTTCTGCTTGGCGTAGTCAATTAAACGACCCGTGGTGCCAATCAGAATGTCAACGCCGCTTTCCAGCACTTTCAGCTGTTTGTCGTAACCATCACCACCGTAAGCCAGACCCAGCTTCAGGCCGGTAGCTTCCGCCAGCGGTTCCGCATCGGCATGGATCTGCACGGCAAGTTCACGCGTCGGTGCCATAATTAAGGCACGCGGCTGATTCACCTTGCGATCGGCAATCGCAGGATGAGAGAGAAGATAATGAAACGTTGACGTAAGAAACGCCATCGTTTTCCCGGTACCGGTTTGCGCCTGCCCGGCTACGTCACGACCCGCCAGCGTCAGCGGAAGGGCCAGTGCCTGAATGGGCGTACAGTTATGAAACCCTTTTTTTTCAAGGGATTCTACAACCTTCGGATGCAGGGCGAAGTCGGAAAACTTCTGTTCTGTTAAATGTGTTTTGCTCATAGTGTGGTAGAATATCAGCTTACTATTGCTTTACGAAAGCGTATCCGGTGAAATAAAGTCAACCTTTAGTTGGTTAATGTTACACCAACAACGAAACCAACACGCCAGACTTATTCCTGTGGAGTTATATATGAGCGATAAAATTATTCACCTGACTGACGACAGTTTTGACACGGATGTACTCAAAGCGGACGGGGCGATCCTCGTCGATTTCTGGGCAGAGTGGTGCGGTCCGTGCAAAATGATCGCCCCGATTCTGGATGAAATCGCTGACGAATATCAGGGCAAACTGACCGTTGCAAAACTGAACATCGATCAAAACCCTGGCACTGCGCCGAAATATGGCATCCGTGGTATCCCGACTCTGCTGCTGTTCAAAAACGGTGAAGTGGCGGCAACCAAAGTGGGCGCACTGTCTAAAGGTCAGTTGAAAGAGTTCCTCGACGCTAACCTGGCGTAAGGGAATTTCATGTTCGGGTGCCCCGTCGCTAAAAACTGGACGCCCGGCGTGAGTCATGCTAACTTAGTGTTGACTTCGTATTAAACATACCTTATTAAGTTTGAATCTTGTAATTTCCAACGCTTCCCATTTTATCTTAAATGCGAAGTGAACAGATTTCTGGCTCGTCACTCAATCCGTCTTGTCGTTTCAGTTCTGCGTACTCTCCTGTGACCAAGCAGCGAAAAGACATGAGTCGATGACCGTAAACAGGCATGGATGATCCTGCCATACCATTCACAACATTAAGTTCGAGATTTACCCCAAGTTTAAGAACTCACACCACTATGAATCTTACCGAATTAAAGAATACGCCGGTTTCTGAGCTGATCACTCTCGGCGAAAATATGGGGCTGGAAAACCTGGCTCGTATGCGTAAGCAGGACATTATTTTTGCCATCCTGAAGCAGCACGCAAAGAGTGGCGAAGATATCTTTGGTGATGGCGTACTGGAGATATTGCAGGATGGATTTGGTTTCCTCCGTTCCGCAGACAGCTCCTACCTCGCCGGTCCTGATGACATCTACGTTTCCCCTAGCCAAATCCGCCGTTTCAACCTCCGCACTGGTGATACCATCTCTGGTAAGATTCGCCCGCCGAAAGAAGGTGAACGCTATTTTGCGCTGCTGAAAGTTAACGAAGTTAACTTCGACAAACCTGAAAACGCCCGCAACAAAATCCTCTTTGAGAACTTAACCCCGCTGCACGCAAACTCTCGTCTGCGTATGGAACGTGGTAACGGTTCTACTGAAGATTTAACCGCTCGCGTACTGGATCTGGCATCACCTATCGGTCGTGGTCAGCGTGGTCTGATTGTGGCACCGCCGAAAGCCGGTAAAACCATGCTGCTGCAGAACATTGCTCAGAGCATTGCTTACAACCACCCGGATTGTGTGCTGATGGTTCTGCTGATCGACGAACGTCCGGAAGAAGTAACCGAGATGCAGCGTCTGGTAAAAGGTGAAGTTGTTGCTTCTACCTTTGACGAACCCGCATCTCGCCACGTTCAGGTTGCGGAAATGGTGATCGAGAAGGCGAAACGCCTGGTTGAGCACAAGAAAGACGTTATCATTCTGCTCGACTCCATCACTCGTCTGGCGCGCGCTTACAACACCGTTGTTCCGGCGTCAGGTAAAGTGTTGACAGGTGGTGTGGACGCCAATGCCCTTCATCGTCCGAAACGCTTCTTTGGTGCGGCGCGTAACGTGGAAGAGGGCGGCAGCCTGACCATTATCGCGACGGCGCTTATCGATACCGGTTCTAAAATGGACGAAGTTATTTACGAAGAGTTTAAAGGTACAGGCAACATGGAACTGCACCTCTCTCGTAAGATCGCTGAAAAACGCGTCTTCCCGGCTATCGACTACAACCGTTCCGGTACCCGTAAAGAAGAGCTGCTCACGACTCAGGAAGAACTGCAGAAAATGTGGATCCTGCGCAAAATCATTCACCCGATGGGCGAAATCGATGCAATGGAATTCCTCATTAATAAACTGGCAATGACCAAGACCAATGACGATTTCTTCGAAATGATGAAACGCTCATAAATTTGTCTTATGCCAAAAACGCCACGTGTTTACGTGGCGTTTTGCTTTTATATCTGTAATCTTAATGCCGCGCTGGCGATGTTAGGAAAATTCCTGGAATTTGCTGGCATGTTATGCACCTTGCATATCAAATGGTTAATTTTTGCATAGGGCTGGTGGGTTCGGAACGGACTTTCCCTTCTGAATAAAGGTCTTCGTGGTTATACTTCTGCTAATAATTTTCTCTGAGAGCATGCATTGTGAATTTACTGACAGTGAGTACTGATCTCATCAGTATTTTTTTATTCACGACACTGTTTCTGTTTTTTGCCCGTAAGGTGGCAAAAAAAGTCGGTTTAGTGGATAAACCAAACTTCCGCAAACGTCACCAGGGATTGATACCTCTCGTTGGGGGGATTTCGGTTTACGCAGGGATTTGCTTCACGTTCGGAATTGTCGATTACTATATTCCGCATGCATCTCTCTATCTCGCTTGTGCCGGTGTGCTTGTTTTCATTGGCGCGCTGGATGACCGTTTTGATATCAGCGTAAAAATCCGTGCCACCATACAGGCCGCTGTTGGCATTGTTATGATGGTGTTCGGCAAGCTTTATCTCAGTAGCCTGGGTTATATCTTTGGCTCCTGGGAGATGGTGCTCGGACCGTTTGGTTACTTCCTGACGCTATTTGCCGTCTGGGCGGCCATTAATGCGTTCAACATGGTTGATGGCATTGATGGCTTGCTGGGCGGGTTGTCCTGCGTCTCGTTTGCAGCAATCGGTATGATTTTGTGGTTCGACGGGCAAACCAGCCTCGCAATCTGGTGCTTTGCGATGATCGCCGCCATCCTGCCATACATCATGCTTAACCTTGGTATCCTGGGTCGCCGCTACAAAGTCTTTATGGGTGATGCGGGCAGTACGCTGATTGGTTTTACCGTTATCTGGATCCTGCTCGAAACGACCCAGGGCAAAACCCATCCCATCAGCCCGGTTACCGCTTTGTGGATAACCGCCATTCCGCTAATGGATATGGTGGCGATTATGTACCGTCGCCTGTGTAAAGGCATGAGCCCATTCTCTCCTGACCGTCAGCATATTCACCATTTGATCATGCGTGCCGGGTTTACTTCCCGTCAGGCGTTTGTGCTGATTACCCTTGCCGCAGCACTGCTCGCTTCCATTGGCGTGCTGGCAGAATATTCTCATTTTGTCCCGGAGTGGGTCATGCTGGTGCTCTTTTTGCTAGCATTCTTCCTCTATGGATATTGCATTAAGCGTGCCTGGAAAGTTGCTCGCTTTATTAAGCGCGTAAAACGCAGACTGCGTAGAAATCGTGGTGGCAGCCCCAATTTAACCAAATAAATGAGGATGTGATGACACAACCAATGCCTGGGAAACCGGCCGAAGACGCTGAAAATGAACTGGATATTCGTGGGTTGTTTCGTACCTTGTGGGCTGGGAAGCTATGGATTATTGGCATGGGGCTGGCGTTTGCGTTAATCGCGCTGGCGTATACGTTTTTTGCTCGTCAGGAGTGGAGCTCGACGGCGATTACCGATCGTCCAACGGTGAATATGCTGGGGGGATATTACTCGCAGCAGCAATTTTTGCGTAACCTGGATGTCCGTTCAAACATGGCTTCTGCCGACCAACCATCGGTCATGGACGAAGCCTATAAAGAGTTTGTTATGCAACTGGCCTCGTGGGATACCCGCAGAGAGTTCTGGCTGCAAACCGACTATTACAAGCAGCGGATGGTGGGCAACAGCAAAGCCGATGCGGCGTTGCTGGATGAAATGATTAACAACATCCAGTTTATCCCCGGAGACTTTACCCGCGCGGTCAATGACAGCGTGAAGCTTATTGCCGAAACCGCGCCTGACGCTAATAACCTGTTACGTCAGTATGTTGCTTTTGCCAGCCAGCGTGCAGCCAGCCATCTGAATGATGAGCTGAAAGGCGCATGGGCGGCACGCACCATCCAGATGAAAGCTCAGGTGAAGCGTCAGGAAGAGGTGGCGAAAGCCATCTACGACCGCCGGATGAACAGCATTGAGCAGGCGCTGAAAATTGCTGAGCAGCATAATATTTCGCGCAGTGCGACAGATGTGCCTGCCGAGGAATTACCTGATTCAGAAATGTTCCTGCTTGGGCGTCCAATGCTCCAGGCTCGACTGGAAAATTTACAGGCCGTCGGTCCGGCCTTTGATCTCGACTATGATCAGAATCGGGCCATGTTAAACACCCTGAATGTTGGTCCAACCCTGGATCCGCGTTTTCAGACCTATCGCTATTTGCGTACGCCGGAAGAACCGGTAAAACGCGATAGCCCACGTCGTGCCTTCCTGATGATTATGTGGGGCATTGTCGGGGGGCTGATCGGGGCTGGTGTCGCATTAACCCGCCGTTGCTCGAAATAGCAACACTGCTGCGGTGAGCGCAAAGGCGCTCGCCGCTTATTCGAAGAGAATCGATGTGAAAGTACTGACTGTATTTGGTACGCGCCCGGAAGCCATCAAGATGGCTCCGTTGGTGCATGCGTTGGCAAAAGATCCTTTTTTTGAGGCTAAAGTTTGCGTCACTGCGCAGCATCGGGAGATGCTCGATCAGGTGCTGAAACTCTTTTCCATTGTACCTGACTACGATCTCAACATAATGCAGCCAGGACAGGGCCTGACAGAGATAACCTGTCGGATTCTGGAAGGGCTAAAACCTATTCTTGCCGAGTTCAAACCAGACGTCGTGCTGGTTCACGGCGACACAACGACGACGCTGGCAACCAGCCTGGCGGCGTTTTATCAGCGTATTCCTGTTGGTCACGTTGAGGCTGGTTTACGCACGGGCGATCTCTATTCGCCGTGGCCGGAAGAGGCTAACCGTACATTGACCGGGCATCTGGCGATGTATCATTTCTCTCCAACCGAAACTTCCCGGCAAAACTTGCTGCGTGAAAACGTTGCAGATAGCCGAATCTTCATTACCGGTAATACAGTCATTGATGCACTGTTATGGGTGCGTGACCAGGTGATGAGCAGCGACACGCTGCGTTCAGAACTTGCGGCAAATTACCCGTTTATCGACCCCGATAAAAAGATGATTCTGGTGACCGGTCACAGGCGTGAAAGCTTCGGTCGTGGCTTTGAAGAAATCTGCCACGCGCTGGCAGACATCGCCACCACGCACCAGGACATCCAGATTGTCTATCCGGTGCATCTCAACCCGAACGTCAGAGAGCCGGTCAATCGCATTCTGGGGCATGTGAAAAATGTCATTCTGATCGATCCCCAGGAGTATTTACCGTTTGTCTGGCTGATGAACCACGCCTGGCTGATTTTGACCGACTCAGGCGGCATTCAGGAAGAAGCGCCTTCGCTGGGGAAACCGGTGCTGGTGATGCGCGATACCACTGAGCGTCCGGAAGCGGTGACGGCGGGTACGGTGCGTCTGGTAGGCACGGATAAGCAGCGAATTGTCGAGGAAGTGACGCGTCTTTTAAAAGACGAAAACGAATATCAAACTATGAGCCGCGCCCATAACCCGTATGGTGATGGTCAGGCATGCTCTCGCATTCTGGAAGCGTTAAAAAATAATCGGATATCACTATGAGTTTTGCGACCATTTCTGTTATCGGACTGGGTTACATCGGGCTGCCTACAGCAGCAGCGTTTGCCTCACGGCAAAAACAGGTGATTGGTGTCGATATCAACCAACACGCGGTTGATACCATCAATCGTGGCGAAATCCATATCGTCGAGCCTGATTTGGCGAGCGTAGTAAAAACTGCCGTAGAAGGCGGTTTTTTACGAGCGAGCACGACGCCAGTTGAAGCGGATGCCTGGCTGATTGCTGTACCCACGCCGTTTAAAGGCGATCATGAGCCAGATATGACCTACGTTGAATCGGCTGCTCGCTCCATTGCGCCAGTGCTGAAAAAAGGCGCGCTGGTGATCCTTGAATCCACCTCGCCGGTGGGGTCAACCGAGAAGATGGCAGAATGGTTAGCAGAGATGCGTCCGGATCTCACTTTCCCACAGCAGGTGGGCGAGCAGGCGGACGTCAACATTGCTTACTGCCCGGAACGCGTGTTACCGGGCCAGGTTATGGTCGAGCTGATTAAAAACGATCGCGTGATTGGTGGTATGACGCCGGTTTGTTCGGCCCGCGCCAGCGAACTGTACAAAATTTTCCTCGAAGGTGAGTGTGTCGTCACTAACTCGCGGACGGCGGAAATGTGTAAGCTCACCGAAAACAGCTTCCGCGATGTGAATATCGCTTTTGCTAATGAATTGTCGCTGATTTGTGCCGATCAGGGGATTAACGTCTGGGAACTGATTCGCTTGGCGAATCGTCACCCTCGCGTTAATATTCTTCAGCCTGGCCCTGGCGTGGGCGGTCACTGCATTGCTGTTGATCCGTGGTTTATCGTGGCACAGAACCCCCAGCAGGCGCGGCTTATCCGTACCGCGCGCGAAGTGAACGATCACAAACCGTTCTGGGTTATCGATCAGGTGAAAGCGGCGGTGGCTGATTGCCTGGCGGCTACCGATAAACGCGCCAGTGAACTGAAAATCGCCTGCTTTGGTCTGGCGTTTAAACCGAATATTGATGACCTGCGCGAAAGCCCGGCGATGGAAATCGCTGAACTGATCGCCCAGTGGCATAGCGGCGAAACTCTGGTTGTTGAGCCTAACATCCACCAGTTGCCGAAAAAACTGACCGGGCTTTGTACTCTGGCGCAGCTTGACGAGGCGCTGGCAACGGCAGACGTGCTGGTGATGCTGGTCGATCATAGTCAGTTCAAAGTTATCAATGGCGACAATGTCCATCAGCAGTATGTCGTCGATGCCAAAGGAGTCTGGCGCTGATGAGAAAAATTCTGATAACAGGTGGTGCCGGGTTTATTGGCTCGGCGCTGGTGCGTTATATCATCAACGAAACGAGCGACGCGGTGGTAGTGGTCGATAAGCTGACCTACGCCGGAAACCTGATGTCGCTGGCACCGGTCGCGCAAAGCGAGCGCTTTGCCTTTGAGAAAGTTGATATCTGCGATCGGGCAGAACTGGCGCGCGTATTCACTGAGCATCAGCCAGACTGTGTCATGCATCTGGCAGCCGAAAGCCATGTTGACCGTTCTATTGACGGCCCGGCAGCGTTTATTGAAACCAACATTGTCGGGACTTATACATTGCTTGAAGCGGCGCGGGCTTACTGGAATGCGCTAACGGAAGATAAAAAATCAGCGTTCCGTTTTCATCATATCTCCACTGACGAAGTATATGGTGACCTGCACTCGACGGATGATTTCTTCACCGAAACCACGCCGTATGCGCCGAGCAGCCCTTATTCCGCGTCAAAAGCCAGCAGCGACCATCTGGTGCGCGCCTGGCTGCGGACCTATGGTCTGCCGACGCTTATCACCAACTGCTCGAATAACTACGGCCCTTACCACTTTCCGGAAAAACTGATCCCGCTGATGATCCTCAACGCGCTGGCGGGTAAATCGCTGCCGGTATATGGCAACGGGCA
Source organism: Escherichia sp. Lx600-2 (assembly GCF_036662595.1). NCBI lineage: Bacteria > Pseudomonadati > Pseudomonadota > Gammaproteobacteria > Enterobacterales > Enterobacteriaceae > Escherichia > Escherichia sp. Lx600-2. Next base: position 25,551 of record NZ_JAYQWM010000011.1, read on the forward strand.
GCAAATCCGTGACTGGCTGTATGTGGAAGATCACGCCCGCGCGCTGTATTGCGTGGCGACCACCGGGAAAGTCGGTGAAACCTATAATATTGGTGGTCACAACGAGCGTAAGAATCTCGATGTTGTGGAAACCATTTGCGAGCTGCTGGAAGAACTGGCTCCGAACAAGCCGCACGGCGTGGCGCACTATCGTGACCTGATCACCTTTGTCGCTGACCGTCCGGGGCATGATCTGCGTTATGCCATTGATGCTTCGAAAATTGCCCATGAACTTGGCTGGCTGCCGCAGGAAACCTTTGAAAGTGGAATGCGTAAAACGGTGCAGTGGTATCTGGCTAATGAAAGCTGGTGGAAGCAGGTGCAGGACGGCAGCTATCAGGGCGAGCGTTTAGGTCTGAAAGGCTAATTTTCAGCGGAGGCAAACATGAAAGGTATTATCCTGGCGGGCGGTTCCGGCACCCGATTGCATCCGATTACGCGCGGCGTATCGAAGCAACTGTTGCCGATTTACGATAAGCCAATGATTTACTATCCGCTGTCGGTGCTGATGCTGGCCGGTATCCGCGAAATTCTCATCATCACTACGCCGGAAGATAAAGGTTATTTCCAGCGCCTGCTGGGCGATGGTAGTGAGTTCGGTATCCAGCTGGAATATGCCGAACAGCCCAGCCCGGACGGTCTGGCGCAGGCCTTTATCATCGGTGAAACCTTCCTTAATGGTGAACCTTCTTGTCTGGTGCTGGGCGATAACATCTTCTTCGGTCAGGGCTTCAGTCCGAAGCTGCGTCATGTTGCGGCGCGCACGGAAGGGGCGACGGTTTTTGGCTATCAGGTGATGGACCCGGAACGCTTTGGCGTGGTGGAGTTTGACGACAATTTCCGCGCTATCTCGCTGGAAGAAAAGCCAAAACAGCCGAAGTCAAACTGGGCGGTGACCGGGCTTTATTTCTACGACAGTAAAGTCGTGGAGTACGCAAAGCAGGTGAAGCCGTCGGAGCGTGGTGAACTGGAGATTACCTCCATCAACCAGATGTACCTCGAGGCGGGCAACCTGACCGTTGAACTGCTCGGGCGCGGATTTGCCTGGCTGGACACTGGCACTCACGACAGCCTGATTGAAGCCAGCACCTTTGTACAGACGGTGGAAAAACGCCAGGGCTTTAAGATTGCCTGCCTGGAAGAGATCGCCTGGCGTAACGGCTGGCTCGATGACGAGGGTGTGAAGCGTGCTGCCAGTTCATTAGCGAAAACTGGCTACGGCCAATATCTGCTGGAGTTACTTCGTGCCCGTCCGCGCCAGTATTGAGCCACTAACTTGGGAAAACGCCTTCTTTGGTGTTAACAGCGCCATCGTGCGCATTACGTCTGAAGCACCGCTCCTGACGCCAGACGCGTTAGCGCCGTGGTCACGGGTGCAGGCCAAAATTGCGGCATCAAATACGGGTGAACTGGATGCCCTGCAACAGCTGGGATTCTCCCTGGTAGAAGGTGAAGTTGATTTGGCGCTACCCGTGAACAATGCCAGTGATAGCGGTGCTGTAGTGGCACAAGAGACCGATATTCCCGCATTACGTCAGTTAGCCAGCGCCGCATTTGCGCAAAGCCGTTTTCGTGCGCCGTGGTATGCGCCTGACGCCAGCAGTCGCTTTTATGCACAGTGGATTGAAAATGCCGTGCGCGGCACCTTTGATCATCAATGTCTGATTTTACGTGCGGCGTCCGGCGATATTCGCGGCTATGTCTCTTTACGGGAACTCAATGCGACAGATGCGCGAATAGGCCTGCTGGCTGGACGCGGTGCAGGTGCTGAGCTGATGCAAACGGCGCTAAACTGGGCGTATGCTCGCGGTAAAACAACTTTGCGGGTGGCGACCCAAATGGGCAACACCGCCGCGCTTAAACGATACATACAAAGTGGTGCGAATGTAGAAAGCACCGCGTACTGGTTATACAGGTGATCACATGATTCCATTTAACGCACCGCCGGTGGTGGGAACCGAACTCGACTATATGCAGTCGGCAATGGGTAGCGGCAAACTGTGTGGCGATGGCGGTTTTACCCGTCGCTGCCAGCAGTGGCTGGAGCAACGTTTTGGCAGCGTCAAAGTGTTACTGACGCCGTCCTGCACCGCTTCGCTGGAGATGGCGGCGCTGCTGCTCGATATCCAGCCTGGCGATGAAGTGATCATGCCGAGCTACACCTTTGTCTCCACCGCCAATGCCTTTGTGCTGCGTGGCGCGAAAATCGTCTTTGTGGATGTTCGCCCGGACACCATGAACATCGACGAAACGCTGATTGAAGCGGCGATCACCGACAAAACGCGCGTTATCGTGCCGGTCCATTACGCGGGTGTGGCCTGCGAAATGGACACCATTATGGCGTTGGCGAAAAAGCATAATCTGTTTGTGGTGGAAGATGCTGCTCAGGGCGTGATGTCCACTTACAAAGGGCGTGCACTGGGAACCATTGGTCATATTGGCTGCTTTAGCTTCCATGAAACCAAAAACTACACGGCGGGTGGTGAAGGCGGCGCGACGCTGATTAACGATAAAGCGTTAATCGAACGAGCCGAGATCATCCGTGAAAAAGGCACTAACCGCAGCCAGTTCTTCCGTGGTCAGGTCGATAAATATACCTGGCGCGATATTGGCTCCAGCTATTTGATGTCCGATCTGCAAGCTGCGTACCTGTGGGCGCAACTGGAAGCAGCGGATCGTATCAACCAGCAACGTCTGGCGCTGTGGCAAAACTACTACGATGCGTTAGCGCCTCTGGCGAAAGCCGGGCGTATCGAGCTGCCGTCGATTCCCGATGGCTGCGTGCAGAACGCGCATATGTTCTACATTAAACTGCGGGATATTGATGACCGGAGCGCGTTGATTAACTTTCTGAAAGAAGCGGAAATCATGGCGGTGTTCCATTACATTCCGCTGCACGGTTGCCCTGCGGGGGAACGCTTTGGTGAGTTCCACGGTGAAGATCGCTACACCACCAAAGAGAGCGAGCGCCTGCTGCGCCTGCCGCTGTTCTACAACCTGTCGCCCGTCAATCAGCGTACGGTAATTGCGACTTTGTTGAACTACTTCTCCTGATATGTCGTTGGCAAAAGCGTCCTTGTGGACGGCGGCCAGTACACTGGTCAAGATTGGTGCCGGGTTACTGGTCGGTAAGTTGCTGGCGGTGTCATTTGGTCCGGCGGGGCTTGGGCTGGCGGCAAATTTCCGCCAGTTGATTACCGTGCTCGGCGTGCTTGCCGGGGCTGGCATCTTTAACGGTGTAACCAAATACGTTGCCCAGTACCATGATAATCCGCAACAGCTGCGCCGCGTGGTCGGCACTTCATCAGCGATGGTACTTGGTTTCTCTACGCTGATGGCGCTGGTTTTTGTGCTGGCAGCTGCGCCAATCAGCCAGGGATTGTTTGGTAATACCGACTATCAGGGGCTGGTGCGTTTAGTGGCGCTGGTGCAAATGGGGATTGCCTGGGGCAACCTGTTACTGGCGCTGATGAAAGGCTTTCGCGATGCCGCAGGTAATGCGTTATCGCTGATTGTCGGCAGCTTGATTGGCGTTCTCGCGTACTACGTCAGTTACCGTTTGGGCGGTTATGAAGGGGCGTTGCTGGGTCTGGCGCTGATTCCCGCGCTGGTGGTGATTCCTGCCGCCATCATGTTGATCAAACGTGGTGTCATCCCGTTAAGCTATCTGAAACCCAGCTGGGATAACGGTTTGGCAGGGCAGTTGAGCAAATTTACGCTCATGGCGTTGATTACGTCGGTGACCTTGCCTGTTGCTTACATCATGATGCGTAAACTGCTGGCGGCGCAGTATAGCTGGGATGAGGTGGGGATCTGGCAAGGGGTGAGCAGTATTTCCGATGCCTACCTGCAATTTATTACGGCATCGTTCAGCGTATATTTGCTGCCCACGTTGTCGCGGCTAACGGAAAAGCGCGATATCACCCGGGAAGTGGTTAAATCGCTGAAATTCGTCTTACCGGCAGTGGCGGCGGCGAGTTTTACCGTCTGGTTGCTGCGTGATTTTGCTATCTGGCTGCTGTTGTCGAATAAATTTACCGCTATGCGCGATCTCTTTGCCTGGCAGTTAGTGGGTGATGTGTTAAAAGTGGGCGCTTATGTCTTTGGTTATCTGGTGATCGCCAAAGCTTCACTGCGGTTTTATATTCTGGCGGAAGTCAGCCAGTTCACTTTATTGATGGTATTTGCCCACTGGCTAATCCCTGCACATGGTGCACTGGGCGCGGCGCAGGCCTATATGGCAACCTATATCGTCTATTTTTCTCTTTGTTGTGGCGTGTTTTTACTCTGGCGTAGGCGGGCATGACTGTACTGATTCACGTACTGGGATCGGATATCCCTCACCATAACCGAACCGTTTTGCGGTTTTTCAATGACGCGCTGGCCGCGACGAGCGAGCACGCGCGCGAGTTTATGGTTGTTGGCAAGGACGACGGCTTAAGTGATAGCTGTCCGGCGCTTTCTGTGCAATTTTTCCCTGGGAAAAAATCGCTGGCGGAAGCGGTCATCGCGAAAGCAAAAGCTAACCGTCAGCAGCGTTTTTTCTTCCACGGTCAGTTCAATCCCAAACTGTGGCTGGCTTTGCTGAGTGGTGGCATTAAGTCCCGCCAGTTTTTCTGGCATATCTGGGGGGCAGATCTGTATGAGCTTTCCAGTGGCTTGAGATATAAGCTTTTTTACCCGCTACGTCGCCTGGCGCAAAAGCGAGTCGGCTGTGTATTTGCCACCCGCGGTGATTTGAGCTTTTTTGCCAAAACGCATCCAAAGGTGCGGGGCGAACTGCTGTACTTCCCGACGCGGATGGATCCTTCTCTCAATACGATGGCGAACGATCGGCAACGTGAAGGGAAAATGACCATTCTGGTGGGGAACTCCGGCGACCGCAGCAATGAGCATATTGCTGCCTTGCGCGCCGTTCATCAGCAATTTGGCGATACGGTAAAAGTGGTGGTGCCGATGGGATATCCGCCTAATAACGAAGCGTACATCGAGGAAGTTCGTCAGGCGGGGCTGGAGTTATTCAGCGAAGAAAATCTGCAAGTTCTGAGTGAAAAACTGGAATTTGACGCCTATCTCACGCTACTTCGTCAGTGCGATCTTGGTTACTTTATTTTTGCCCGCCAGCAGGGCATTGGTACGCTGTGCTTACTGATTCAGGCGGGTATTCCTTGTGTGCTTAACCGGGAAAATCCGTTCTGGCAGGATATGACGGAACAGCATTTGCCGGTGCTGTTTACTACCGACGATCTCAACGAGGATATTGTGCGTGAAGCGCAGCGCCAGTTGGCGTCGGTGGATAAAAACACCATTGCCTTCTTTAGCCCTAACTATCTACAAGGCTGGCAGCGGGCGTTGGCGATTGCCGCCGGGGAGGTCGCATGAGTCTGCTGCAATTCAGTGGCCTGTTTGTGGTCTGGCTGCTCTGCACGCTGTTTATTGCCACGCTGACCTGGTTTGAGTTTCGCCGTGTGCGCTTTAACTTCAATGTCTTCTTTTCATTGCTGTTTTTGCTCACCTTTTTCTTCGGCTTCCCGCTGACCAGCGTGCTGGTATTTCGCTTTGATGTTGGTGTCGCGCCGCCAGAAATCTTGTTGCAGGCGTTGCTTTCTGCGGGCTGCTTCTACGCGGTTTACTATGTCACCTACAAAACCCGCCTACGCAAACGCGTTGCTGATGTACCGCGCCGTCCGCTGTTTACCATGAATCGCGTGGAGACCAATCTTACGTGGGTGATCCTGATGGGTATCGCGCTGGTAAGCGTCGGCATCTTCTTCATGCACAACGGCTTTTTGCTGTTCCGGCTTAACTCCTACAGTCAGATCTTTTCCAGTGAAGTCTCCGGCGTGGCGTTAAAACGCTTCTTTTACTTTTTCATCCCGGCGATGCTGGTGGTCTACTTTCTGCGCCAGGACAGCAAAGCGTGGCTGTTTTTCCTCGTCAGCACGGTCGCCTTTGGCTTGCTGACTTATATGATTGTCGGCGGCACTCGCGCCAATATCATCATCGCATTCGCTATCTTCCTGTTTATTGGCATTATTCGCGGCTGGATTTCGTTGTGGATGCTGGCGGCGGCGGGCGTGCTGGGGATTGTTGGCATGTTCTGGCTGGCGCTAAAACGCTATGGAATGAATGTGAGCGGCGATGAAGCGTTCTATACGTTTCTCTATCTCACTCGCGACACCTTCTCGCCGTGGGAGAATCTGGCGTTGCTGTTGCAGAACTACGACAACATCGACTTCCAGGGCCTGGCTCCAATTGTCCGCGATTTCTATGTCTTTATCCCTTCCTGGCTGTGGCCGGGTCGCCCGAGTATGGTGCTGAACTCCGCCAACTACTTTACCTGGGAAGTGCTGAATAACCACTCCGGACTGGCGATCTCGCCTACGCTTATAGGCTCACTGGTGGTGATGGGCGGCGCGTTGTTCATCCCGCTCGGGGCGATTGTGGTTGGACTGATCATCAAATGGTTCGACTGGCTGTATGAGCTGGGCAACCGCGAGACTAATCGCTATAAGGCTGCGATATTGCACAGTTTCTGCTTTGGGGCGATCTTCAATATGATCGTGCTGGCACGTGAAGGGCTGGATTCGTTTGTCTCACGCGTAGTCTTTTTTATCGTGGTCTTCGGCGCATGTCTGATGATCGCAAAACTGTTGTACTGGCTTTTTGAAAGCGCCGGACTCATTCATAAACGTACAAAATCATCGCTCCGGACGCAGGTTGAAGGATAACAATGAATAACAACACCACGGCACCGACCTATACGCTGCGTGGCTTACAGTTGATTGGTTGGCGTGATATGCAGCACGCCCTCGATTATCTGTTTGCTGACGGGCAGCTTAAGCAGGGAACGCTGGTTGCCATTAATGCTGAAAAAATGCTGACCATTGAAGATAACGCCGAGGTCAGGGAGTTAATTAACGCTGCCGAATTTAAATATGCGGATGGCATCAGCGTTGTACGTTCAGTACGTAAAAAGTACCCGCAGGCGCAGGTTTCCCGCGTTGCCGGTGCCGATCTCTGGGAAGAGCTGATGGCGCGCGCAGGCAAAGAAGGGACGCCGGTATTTCTTGTGGGCGGTAAACCTGAAGTGCTGGCGCAAACTGAAGCTAAACTGCGCAACCAATGGAATGTGAATATCGTTGGCAGTCAGGATGGTTATTTTAAACCCGAGCAGCGTCAGGCGCTGTTTGAACGCATTCATGCCAGCGGAGCGCAAATCGTCACCGTTGCGATGGGATCGCCAAAGCAGGAGATCTTCATGCGCGACTGCCGTCTGGTGCATCCAGATGCGCTGTATATGGGCGTTGGCGGGACTTACGATGTTTTCACCGGTCACGTAAAACGCGCACCGAAAATCTGGCAAACGCTGGGACTGGAGTGGCTCTACCGCCTGCTTTCGCAGCCGAGCCGCATTAAGCGTCAGCTTCGTTTGCTGCGTTATTTACGCTGGCATTACACCGGCAACCTCTGATTTTCCTCTCTTTGTAAAGCGACGGAGTGGTCACTTCATCGCCTGCCTGTCTTTTTATTACACAAAGCATTCAAATTTTTAATGCTTTATTTGCCATTTCGCCTGAATTACGAAAACATTCGCAACACTCGATGTACCCATAACGATAACCGGTAACACCGGAAAGCATGCAAACACAACACGAGGATTTATGGCAGATAACAAACCAGAGCTACAGCGTGGGCTGGAAGCTCGACATATCGAACTCATCGCCCTGGGGGGCACCATTGGCGTCGGCCTGTTTATGGGGGCCGCCAGTACCCTGAAATGGGCCGGGCCATCCGTATTGTTGGCCTATATCATCGCCGGGCTGTTCGTCTTTTTCATCATGCGTTCAATGGGCGAAATGTTGTTCCTCGAACCGGTTACCGGTTCGTTCGCCGTTTATGCGCATCGTTATATGAGCCCGTTCTTTGGCTATCTCACCGCCTGGTCTTACTGGTTTATGTGGATGGCCGTGGGGATCTCTGAAATCACCGCCATTGGCGTTTATGTCCAGTTCTGGTTCCCGGAGATGGCGCAGTGGATACCCGCATTGATCGCAGTGGCGCTGGTGGCGTTGGCGAATCTGGCGGCGGTGCGGTTGTACGGCGAAATCGAGTTCTGGTTCGCGATGATCAAAGTCACCACGATTATCGTGATGATTGTCATTGGCCTGGGCGTGATTTTCTTTGGCTTTGGCAATGGCGGGCAGTCGATTGGTTTTAGCAATCTCACAGAGCACGGGGGGTTCTTTGCTGGTGGCTGGAAAGGGTTCCTGACGGCATTGTGTATTGTGGTGGCGTCCTACCAGGGCGTGGAGCTGATTGGCATTACTGCCGGTGAAGCGAAGAATCCGCAGGTGACGCTGCGCAGTGCCGTAGGCAAGGTGCTGTGGCGAATCCTGATTTTCTACGTTGGCGCGATTTTCGTTATCGTCACCATCTTCCCGTGGAATGAAATAGGCAGCAACGGCAGCCCGTTCGTACTGACTTTTGCCAAAATCGGTATTACCGCAGCGGCGGGCATTATCAACTTTGTGGTGCTGACGGCTGCGCTCTCTGGCTGTAACAGCGGCATGTACAGTTGCGGACGTATGCTCTACGCACTGGCGAAAAACCGTCAGTTACCGGCGGCGATGGCGAAAGTTTCCCGTCACGGCGTACCAGTTGCGGGTGTGGCAGTATCTATTGCTATTCTGCTAATTGGCTCATGCCTGAACTACATCATTCCCAATCCGCAGCGTGTGTTTGTCTACGTCTACAGTGCCAGCGTGCTTCCGGGGATGGTGCCATGGTTTGTGATATTGATAAGCCAGCTGCGTTTTCGGCGTGCACATAAAGCGGCGATTGCCAGCCATCCGTTCCGCTCAATCCTGTTCCCGTGGGCCAACTACGTAACAATGGCATTCCTGATTTGCGTTTTGATCGGCATGTACTTTAATGAAGATACGCGTATGTCGCTGTTTGTTGGCATCATCTTTATGCTGGCGGTGACGGCGATTTATAAAGTTTTTGGCCTTAATCGCCACGGGAAAGCGCATAAACTGGAGGAATAAGCAGCAAAACGCACAAACCGTAACCAAACGCGCAATTTATTTAAAAAGGGACTAGACAGAGGGGTGGGAAGTCCGTATTATCCACCCCCGCAACGGCGCTAAGCGCCCGTAGCTCAGCTGGATAGAGCGCTGCCCTCCGGAGGCAGAGGTCTCAGGTTCGAATCCTGTCGGGCGCGCCATTTAGTCCCGGCGCTTGAGCTGCGGTGGTAGTAATACCGCGTAACAAGATTTGTAGTGGTGGCTATAGCTCAGTTGGTAGAGCCCTGGATTGTGATTCCAGTTGTCGTGGGTTCGAATCCCATTAGCCACCCCATTATTAGAAGTTGTGACAATGCGAAGGTGGCGGAATTGGTAGACGCGCTAGCTTCAGGTGTTAGTGTCCTTACGGACGTGGGGGTTCAAGTCCCCCCCCTCGCACCACGACTTTAAAGAATTGAACTAAAAATTCAAAAAGCAGTATTTCGGCGAGTAGCGCAGCTTGGTAGCGCAACTGGTTTGGGACCAGTGGGTCGGAGGTTCGAATCCTCTCTCGCCGACCAATTTTGAACCCCGCTTCGGCGGGGTTTTTTGTTTTCTGTGCATTTCGTCACCCTCCCTTCGCAATAAACGCCCGTAATAACTCATTGCCCCACGGTATGATTTCGCCCTTAACGTATTGAAGGATGACTTCAGGCAAGGAGCGACCATGCTGCAACAGGTTCCAACGCGTGCTTTTCATGTGATGGCGAAACCGAGCGGTTCCGATTGTAATCTGAACTGTGACTACTGTTTTTATCTCGAAAAACAATCCCTTTACCGCGAAAAGCCAGTCACGCATATGGACGATGACACGCTGGAAGCGTATGTCCGTCACTATATCGCTGCCAGCGAACCGCAAAACGAAGTGGCTTTTACCTAGCAGGGCGGCGAACCAACGCTACTCGGGCTGGAGTTTTACCGCCGTGCCGTAGCGCTACAGGCGAAATATGGTGCTGGCAGGAAGATAAGTAACAGCTTCCAGACTAACGGCGTGCTGCTCGATGATGAATGGTGTGCATTTCTGGCAGAAAATCATTTTCTTGTTGGGTTATCGCTGGATGGTCCGGCTGAGATCCACAATCAATATCGCGTGACCAAAGGCGGCAGACCCACGCATAAACTGGTGATGCGTGCCCTGACGCTGCTGCAAAAACATCATGTCGACTATAACGTGCTGGTCTGCGTTAATCGCACCAGCGCGCAGCAACCGTTGCAGGTATATGATTTTTTGTGCGATGCGGGAGTGGAATTCATCCAGTTTATTCCGGTGGTCGAGCGCCTGGCTGATGAAACGGCTGCCCGCGAAGGACTGAAACTACATGCGCCTGGTGATATTCAGGGGGAACTGACGGAATGGTCTGTGCGCCCCGAGGAGTTCGGTGAATTTCTGGTGGCGATATTCGACCACTGGATTAAACGCGACGTCGGCAAGATTTTCGTGATGAATATCGAATGGGCGTTTGCCAATTTTGTCGGTGCGCCGGGTGCGGTTTGCCATCATCAGCCAACCTGTGGGCGCTCGGTGATTGTTGAGCACAATGGCGACGTTTACGCCTGCGATCACTATGTTTATCCGCAATATCGACTGGGGAATATGCACCAGCAAACAATTGCAGAAATGATCGATTCCCCGCAACAGCAGGTGTTTGGTGAAGATAAATTTAAGCAATTACCGGCGCAGTGTCGCAGTTGTAACGTGTTAAAAGCATGTTGGGGAGGCTGCCCGAAACACCGCTTCATGCTCGATGCCAGCGGCAAACCGGGACTGAATTATTTGTGTGCCGGGTATCAGCGTTATTTCCGCCATCTACCGCCATATCTTAAAGCAATGGCTGATTTGCTGGCGCACGGTCGCCCGGCCAGCGACATTATGCAGGCGCATTTGCTGGTGGTGAGTAAGTAAAAAAGCGGCCATTTTGTGGTCGCCTGCGGTTGATTGCCGGATGCGGCGTAAACGCCTTATCCGGCCTACATGATCGTGCAAATTCAATAAATTGCAGCGTTCTGTAGGCTGGATAAGATGCGTCAGCATCGCATCCGGCAAAGGCAGATCTCAGCGATAGCGCCGGCTTAATCAGATTTAATCTGCGCGCGTGGTGGATACTTTTTCAGGATCTCCATATACGCGTGCATTTCGGTCTGTAGCGGTACACCCATCGGAATATGGCGCACGCCGATGGAGTCGCTTTCCTGCGGATCGGTGTAGAGGTTAAACACCGACGATCCCGCCGTTTGCATTACTGTGCCGGTGAATCCACCCTGATATCCGCTCTGGGTATAAGCGTAAGGTTGCTGAATCAGGACGTGATACTTGAACTCATCCATACGCACAGCAGCGAGTTTACCGTTGAGGAAGTAGTGCTCGGCCTTACGGTTAGACTGACCATTTGTTCCCAGGAAGAAAGATGTCTGGTCCACACCATCGATAAAGGTGGTTTTCGGCACTAAATTCGCCACTTTCGCACCAGGATGCCCCGCCAGATCCAGTGCTGTTGGGAAGAGATCTGCCAGATCAACAATACCGTCAGATTTACGCGGTTGGATCATGCCTTTCCAGTAAACGAAAGTCGGTACGCGAACGCCGCCTTCCCAGGTAGATCCTTTCGCACCACGGAACGGTGTGCGTCCGTGCGGCGGTACTTCGGCTTCCGGTCCGTTATCGGAGGTAAAGACAATCAGCGTGTTATCAAGCTGACCGTTTTTCTCCAGTGCTTTATACAGATTAGCGAACACATCGTTCATTTCCACCATGCAGTCGCCATACGAGGTGCGTGCCGGAGAGCTACCCGCATATTTGGCGTTCGGGTAGTTATCGAAGTGACAGCCGCGAGTGCCGTAATAGAGGAAGAAAGGCTTATCACTCTTCGCCATCTTGTCGAGGAACTTAACGCCATATTCCATCCAGCGTTGATCCAGATCTTCCATATATTTCGGCGTAATGTCGGCAATGGCCTGTTGTTCGCCGCCGCGCACCGCATGAACGTCATCTTTGCTAAATGGTAATTGCTTGATGTATTCAGAACGGTCCGGACTCAGGGCCACTTCCGGGTTTACGTGAACGTCGCGCCATTCGGTGTACATATCAGACACCGAGTTAAAGCCACGGAAATCATCAAAGCCAACGTTCTGCGGCTGCGACTCTTTGTTTTCCCCCATATGCCATTTCCCGATGGCCTGAGTGACGTAGCCCTGATCGTGCAGCAACTGCGGCAGCGTGGTTAACCCTTGCAGCCCGCCCGGTTGCCCGTACATTGGCGGCATCAGAATGCCGTGGTGGATGGAGTATTGTCCGGTGAGAATGGTGGCGCGGGTTGGGGAAGAGCTTGGTTGAGAATACGCCGAAGTTAAAATCAGCCCCTGGCTGGCAACGGCGTCGATATCTGGTGTAGGGTTACCCACCGCCACGCCGCCACCGTTAAAACCGACGTCCATCCAGCCCACATCGTCCAGCAAGAAAACAACCACATTCGGTTTCTTACCGGTTTTTTTTTCAAGTTCTGCCAGCTTCTGCTGGGTTTCTTTATCCTGCGCCGGATGCTGCATTACTGGCATCATGTTGTCGGCAATAGTGGTCGCCGGTTTAACCAGATACTGGTTTGGGTGATCGTATCCGGCAAAGCCTTTGCGTGCGGTGGCAGTTGACGGGGTATCTGCTGCGCTGGCCATGAGAGGAAGAGCGGCGGCGACAGCAACAACAAGAAGTTTGGGTGAAAACGAAAATTCCATGCAAAATGCTCCGGTTTCATGTCAACAAAATGATGACGTAATTAAGCATTGATAATTGAGCTCCCTCTCCCTGACAGGATGATTACATAAATAATAGTGATAAAAATAAATTATTTATTTATCCAAGAAATTAATTTAAAAATCAGGAGAGCGTTTTCAATCCTACCTCTGGCGCAGTTGATATGTAAGGCAGGTTTATTATATCGCGTTGATTATTGATGCTGTTTTTAGTTTTAACGGCAATTAATATATGTGTTATTAATTGAATGAATTTTATCATTCATAATAAGTATGTGTAGAATCAAGCTCAGGGTAAATATTCACTCAGAAAGTTATTACTCAGGAAGCCAAGAGGATTACAGAATTATCTCATAACAAGTGTTAAGGGATGTTATTTCCCGATTCTCTGTGGCATAATAAACGAGTAGATGCTCATTCCATCTCTTATGTTCGCCTTAGTGCCTCATAAACTCCGGAATGACGCAGAGCCGTTTACGGTGCTTATCGTCCACTGACAGATGTCGCTTATGCCTCATCAGACACCATGGACACAACGTTGAGTGAAGCACCCACTTGTTGTCATACAGACCTGTTTTAACGCCTGCTCCGTAATAAGAGCAGGCGTTTTTTTATGTGTCAGGAAGGCCCCGGAGGTGCTTGCCTCCGGGTGAGAAGGAACTACTGTGGCGGGTTATTCTGCAACGTTAACATCAAACCGTCGCGACGCATCGCTGTGGCTTCTTCCGGCTTGTGCAGTCTGTCCAGCGCGTCGGCAAGCCATGCGTAATCGTAGGCGTCCGGACGTTGTTTCAGCGCTGCGCGGAAGGCGAGCGATGCTTCCTGCCATTCTCCGTGCTTCATCAGTGACTGGCCCAGTGTGCTCCACAACAGCGGGCGATCGCCGACGTTTTTGATTTGCTGGCGCAGCACTTTTTCCAGCTGTTCCAGATTGTTTGTTTTCAGTCGAGGAATCGGCAGCAGTAGGCGATCGTCGTACTGGCGTTTCAGGCCATCGATGATAATTTGCTGGGCAGTATCATGATCGTCACATTCAATAAGATGTTCCGCCATTGCCACCTGCAACGCTACCTGATGACGCGTTTTCCGGCTTTGGTTTTTCCACCAGTTACGCAAACCTTCGCTACCGTTATCGGCACGCGCCTGATCCATCAGGCCAATCCATGCCTGTTGTTCCAGCATTGCACGATGTTCTTCATCACCAACATGGGCTTTCGCCATTGATGGGATAATATCCAGCAGCGAACTCCATGCACCTGTGCGGATATACGCCTGTTCCGCCAGACGTAATACTTCCGGATGGCGTGGCGTAACTTCCAGCAGCTTATCCACGCCGTGGCGTGCAGCATGGTTTTCATTACGGGCCAGTTGCAGACGTACACGGGTGATTTCTACCGGAATGGTGTCATTGCCGGCCAGCTCCGCTGCGCGTTCCAGATGTTGGTTGGCGCGCGCTTCATCACCACGTTGTTGCGCGGCTTCGGCAGCCAGTAGATAGTTCACCACCGGTTGTTCAGCGTGATCGGCATTTTTCGCCATCAGCTTTTCAACTTGCTGATAATCGCCTTCCGCCAGTTTCAGCAGCGCCTGTTCGGTCTGCTTACGTGCACGGCGACGCTTACGCCCGACAAACCACCCACGGGTGTGCGCGCCAGTGCGGAAGATCCGCCGCAGTAGCCACTCAATGGCAAACAGCACTACCATCGCCAGAATCAATATGATCGCCAGGCCCGTGACGCTGGTTTCGATATTGTAGTTGTCGGTCTGGATCAGCACATAACCCTGATGACCGGCAATCATCGGGCCAACCACGATCCCCGCAATCAGCAACACAAAGAGCAATAACACTTTTAGCATGGTTATTCTCCTTGCGGCGCGGCTGCCGGAGTATCAGCTTGCGGTGCAGGTGCAGGTGCAGGTGCAGGTGCAGGTTTAGCTTCCGTTGTCCCCGCTGCCGGTTGTGCCAGCAGGTTACGCACGCGAGTCTGCATCAGTTTTTCCAGCATCGCCTGGCTTTGCAGGGTTTCCGGAAGATCCATCGAGATATTTTGCTGGCTTAACTGGTCCACCTCGTCGAGGAACGCTTTGGTGGTGGCATCATCAGTATCGTAGTAAGCACGTACCCAGGTGGAGACGTTCTCCAGCGCCTGGCGATAAGTCTCTTGCTGGTGACGCGGTACAGCTTGTGCTGCGACCAGCAGGCGAGAGCGAATATTTTCGCGCAGATAGATATCCTGATTTGGCGCTAACAGCGGTACGGCGGTGTCATCACGACGGCGAATCGTAATGAAGTTGTCCATAAAGTTCTGCCAGCTTTTTTGCAGATTGATACGCCATTCGCTGATGGAACTGGAAAGCTCTTCACCGTCGGAATCCATCGGCGAACCATCGCTGTCATTATCGGCCAGACGCAGGTTATCTACCTGATTTGAAAGCTGATTAAGCTTAAGGATGATGCCGTCATAATCCACCTGCGATACTGCAGAAAGGCTGGCGATATCATCGGTAATAGCCCGACGAACGGTAATCAGACTCGGGTCATTCATATCCGCCAGGCTGGCGTCTGCACTTTTCAGCAACGCTGCAGCGGTCGTGACGTCCTGATCGCTCCACAGCTTCCGTCCGGCGAGTTTCACCAGAAAATCGGCCTGAGCCAGCAGCCAGGTTTTAGCATCGCTGCCGGAAATGGTGGCGACCTTTTGTTGGACTTCATCCAACTGTTTTGCCAGCGTTTCTTGCTGACGATTCGCCTGCTTAAGCTGTGCAGCTTGTTGCTTAATAATGCCTTCCAGCTCGGCTTTTTGGCTCTCCTGGGCTTTTTGCAATGCCGTCAGTTGGTTAGCCAGGGCATCGCTGGTGGCGGTCTGATTGACGGCCTGTTGTTTACCCCAGCCATACAAACCGACGCCCGCCGCCAGAGCAATAGCGATAGCCACCGCGCTGAGAATCAATGCGGTATTGTTCTTACTCTTTTTTTCTGTTGCGACAGGTTGTGACGTGGTGTCCACGGCCTCCCTGGTCTCTTCAACCACGGCGGAGGTTTTTTCTTGTTCCGTCATTATGGCTTCCTGTTATGAGAGTTATTGTAATGCCCGTAAAAGCGCATCGTTGTCAGCGTTATCGGCGACCTTAATGTCTTGCCAGCCCAGTTCCCGGGCGAGTTTCGCCAAACGCTCACTGACGACCAATAGTCGACAGTGTAGTAACCAGTGCTCACGATACCATTGTGGGATCAGCGACCAGAGTTGCTGCAACATTTCACCGCTGGTAACAACGACCGTCGTCACCTCGCGGGATTGCCAGCGCATCGCTTCTTCTGCACCATCGTAATGGATTGCGCATCGTTGATAACATTCACAAAAAGTGACCTCAGCACCGCGCGCCGTCAGGGTATCCCCAATTAGCTCACGACCGCCATTGCCACGTAATATCAGCGCACGTTTGCCCGCAATATTTTGTAATTCAGGTAATTGTAGCAAGACTTCGCTGATTTCCCGATCCTGCGGGTAGAGAATCTTCTGTCCGCTTACGGTATGTAGTGCCAGTGCGGTGGTGCGTCCAATGGCGAAATAATTAGGTAGTCGGGGCCATTTACGATCTTGCTGATGTAGCTGTGATTGGGCAAAAGCAACCGCGTGTTGCGAGAGGGCAAACAACAGATCGCTCTCCCCCAGCGCTGCCAGTTGATCAGCAAGTTGCGGTAATTGTTGACCCGGAGAAAACTCAATCAGCGGAAAATGCCAGGCCACCTGCCCCAGTGTGCGCAGACGGCTCACTAACTCTTCTCCAGCGGGAGACGGGCGGGTGACCAGGATACTCATGCCGGGGCGTCTCCGTTATAGACTTCAGCGAGGATCTCGCGCGCGCCGTTATTCAGTAGCTCTTCTGCCAGCGAAATCCCCATTTGTTCGGCATCTTGCGGCGCACCGCGGCGTTCACCGCGAATAATCTGCGAGCCGTCCGGCGCGCCGACCAGCGCACGCAGCCAGATTTCGCCATCAATAAGCTCGGCGTAGCTACCAATTGGCACCTGACATCCGCCTTCGAGACGGGTATTCATGGCGCGTTCGGCGGTAACGCGCAGTGCAGTTTCGTGGTGATTCAGCGCGGCGAGCAGCTCGCGAGTGTGTGCATCATCAAGGCGGCATTCAATGCCCACCGCACCTTGCCCTACCGCCGGAAGAGAAATCTCGGGTGGCAACGCGGCGCGAATACGTGACTCCAGACCTAAACGTTTTAGTCCGGCTACGGCAAGAATGATGGCATCGTATTCGCCGTTATCCAGTTTGCTCAGGCGAGTGCCGACGTTGCCGCGCAGGGAGCGGATAATCAGATCCGGGCGGCGTTCAGCCAGTTGGCACTGGCGACGTAAACTGGACGTCCCGACGATACTGCCTGCCGGTAACGCATCCAGACTGTCATAGTTATTGGACACAAAGGCATCGCGAGGATCTTCACGCTCGCAAATAGTGACCAGCCCCAGACCTTGCGGGAATTCAACCGGCACATCTTTCATTGAATGTACGGCGATATCGGCGCGATTTTCGAGGAGCGCGACTTCCAGCTCTTTAACAAATAAGCCTTTTCCGCCTACTTTCGCCAGCGGCGTATCAAGAATCACATCGCCGCGCGTCACCATCGGTACCAGTTCAACGACCAGGCCCGGATGGCTCGCCATCAACTTGTCTTTGACATAGTGTGCCTGCCAGAGTGCAAGTGGGCTTTGGCGTGTGGCAATTCTTAAAACATTGTCTAACATGCTTGTTACCGTCATTATCATCCGTGGTCCATCCTAACATCCTTGCCAGAGCGATGTCAGTGTTGTGGTGAAACGTAGACGCCTGCGCAAACCGTAAAATGAGGTCTGGCAGTGGATCCTGACAGGCGTTTCACGCCGTCGTAATAAGGAATTTACAGAGAATAAACGGTGCTACACTTGTATGTAGCGCATCTTTCTTTACGGTCAATCAGCAAGGTGTTAAATTGATCACGTTTTAGACCATTTTTTCGTCGTGAAACTAAAAAAACCAGGCGCGAAAAGTGGTAACGGTTACCTTTGACATACGAAATATCCCGAATGCCGCGTGTTACCGTTGATGTTGGCGGAATCACAGTCATGACGGGTAGCAAATCAGGCGATACGTCTTGTACCTCTATATTGAGACTCTGAAACAGAGACTGGATGCCATAAATCAATTGCGTGTGGATCGCGCGCTTGCTGCTATGGGGCCTGCATTCCAACAGGTCTACAGTCTACTGCCGACATTGTTGCACTATCACCATCCGCTAATGCCGGGTTACCTTGATGGTAACGTTCCCAAAGGCATTTGCCTTTACACGCCTGATGAAACTCAACGCCACTACCTGAACGAGCTTGAACTGTATCGTGGAATGTCAGTACAGGATCCGCCGAAAGGTGAGCTTCCAATTACTGGTGTATACACCATGGGCAGCACCTCGTCCGTAGGGCAAAGTTGTTCCTCTGACCTGGATATCTGGGTCTGTCATCAATCCTGGCTCGATAGCGAAGAGCGCCAGTTGCTACAACGTAAATGTAGCCTGCTGGAAAGCTGGGCCGCCTCGCTGGGTGTGGAAGTCAGCTTCTTCCTGATTGATGAAAACCGCTTCCGTCATAATGAAAGCGGCAGCCTGGGGGGCGAAGATTGTGGCTCCACCCAGCATATACTGCTGCTTGACGAATTTTATCGTACCGCCGTGCGTCTCGCCGGTAAGCGTATTCTGTGGAATATGGTGCCGTGCGACGAAGAAGAGCATTACGACGACTATGTGATGACGCTTTACGCGCAGGGCGTGCTGACGCCAAATGAATGGCTGGATCTCGGTGGCTTAAGCTCGCTTTCTGCTGAAGAGTACTTTGGTGCCAGCCTTTGGCAGCTCTACAAGAGTATCGATTCCCCATACAAAGCGGTGCTGAAAACACTGCTGCTGGAAGCCTATTCCTGGGAATACCCGAACCCACGTCTGCTGGCGAAAGATATCAAACAGCGTTTGCACGACGGCGAGATTGTATCGTTTGGTCTCGATCCATACTGCATGATGCTGGAGCGTGTTACTGAATACCTGACGGCGATTGAAGATTTTACCCGTCTGGATTTAGTACGTCGCTGCTTCTATTTAAAAGTGTGCGAAAAGCTCAGCCGTGAACGCGCCTGCGTAGGCTGGCGTCGCGCAGTGTTGAGCCAGTTAGTGAGCGAGTGGGGTTGGGACGAAGCTCGTCTGGCAATGCTCGATAACCGTGCTAACTGGAAGATTGATCAGGTGCGTGAGGCGCACAACGAGCTGCTCGACGCGATGATGCAGAGCTACCGTAATCTGATCCGCTTTGCGCGTCGCAATAACCTTAGCGTCTCCGCCAGTCCGCAGGATATCGGCGTGCTGACGCGTAAGCTGTATGCCGCGTTTGAAGCATTACCAGGTAAAGTGACGCTGGTAAACCCGCAGATTTCACCCGATCTCTCGGAACCGAATCTGACCTTTATTTATGTGCCGCCGGGCCGGGCTAACCGTTCAGGTTGGTATCTGTATAACCGCGCGCCAAATATTGAGTCGATCATCAGCCATCAGCCGCTGGAATATAACCGTTACCTGAATAAACTGGTGGCGTGGGCATGGTTTAACGGCCTGCTGACCTCGCGCACCCGTTTGTATATTAAAGGTAACGGCATTGTCGATTTGCCTAAGTTGCAGGAGATGGTCGCCGACGTGTCGCACCATTTCCCGCTGCGCTTACCTGCACCGACACCGAAGGCGCTCTACAGCCCGTGTGAGATCCGCCATCTGGCGATTATCGTTAACCTGGAATATGACCCGACAGCGGCGTTCCGCAATCAGGTGGTGCATTTCGATTTCCGTAAGCTGGATGTCTTCAGCTTTGGCGAGAATCAAAATTGCCTGGTAGGTAGCGTTGACCTGCTGTACCGCAACTCGTGGAACGAAGTGCGTACGCTGCACTTCAACGGCGAGCAATCGATGATCGAAGCCCTGAAAACTATTCTCGGCAAAATGCATCAGGACGCCGCACCGCCAGATAGCGTGGAAGTCTTCTGTTATAGCCAGCATCTGCGCGGGTTAATTCGTACTCGCGTGCAGCAACTGGTTTCTGAGTGTATTGAATTGCGTCTTTCTAGCACCCGCCAGGAAACCGGGCGTTTCAAGGCGCTGCGCGTCTCCGGTCAAACCTGGGGCTTGTTCTTCGAACGCCTGAATGTATCTGTACAGAAACTGGAGAACGCCATCGAGTTTTATGGCGCTATTTCGCATAACAAACTGCACGGCCTGTCAGTGCAGGTTGAAACCAATCACGTCAAATTACCGGCGGTGGTGGACGGCTTTGCCAGCGAAGGGATCATCCAGTTCTTCTTCGAAGAAACGCAAGACGAGAATGGCTTTAATATCTACATTCTCGACGAAAGCAACCGGGTTGAGGTGTATCACCACTGCGAAGGCAGCAAAGAGGAGCTGGTACGTGACGTCAGTCGCTTCTACTCGTCATCGCACGACCGCTTCACCTACGGCTCAAGCTTCATCAACTTCAACCTGCCGCAGTTCTATCAGATTGTGAAGGTTGATGGTCGTGAACAGGTGATTCCGTTCCGCACAAAATCTATCGGTAACATGCCGCCTGCCAATCAGGATCACGATACGCCGCTATTACAGCAGTATTTTTCGTGATGAACGTGCCGGAAAGCGAGGCTTATCCGGCATGCAATCTTAGCGGAAACTGACTGTTTCACCCGCCTGCTGCGTCGCCGCCTGTTCCAGCAAATCCCAGAAGGTTTCGCCGCTGCGATCGCAAATCCACTCATCGCCTTTCAGATAAAAATGGTAGCCGCCTTGTTTGGTTGCCAGCCATACCTGGTGCAGCGGTTCCTGGCGGTTGATAATGATTTTGCTGCCGTTTTCAAAGGTAATGGTCAGTACACCGCCGTTGATTTCGCAGTCGATATCGCTGTCGCCATCCCAGTCGTCCAGGCGTTCTTCAATGGTCAGCCAGAGTTGATCAGCCAGGCGATGAAATTCACTGTCGTTCATTGTTGTATCCTGTTTTTAAGTGATGGCGGCAGTATAGCGGCATGGGGTCAGGGCTTCAAAGTTTGCACCTCTGCGGCTGCGTTCCGGCACGATTCATCCGCACCGGAATAATGATGTCTCTGTGTAGCGAAAGATTTGTCTCTTCATTAGGGCGCAGTTACACCACGCCTTTCCCTGTTTCTGGTAAACATTATGATCAGGTTTACCGAGCGAGCATCCTCACGCTGACGGAACTAAAAAAGCCAACAAACAAACCACATTGCGATAGTGCATAAAGCCATCCTGGCGCGAGGTGTTGATCACGAAACTGCCAGCAGAACATAAATCCTCACGAGTAAGCGTTATACTCGCAGCATTTCCTCACTTTTCAGACTTCATAAAGAGTCGCTAAACGCTTGCTTTTACGCCTTCTCCTGCGATGATAGAAAGCAGAAAGCGATGAACTTTACAGGCAATCCATAATGAAAAACGTGTTTAAGGCACTCACTGTATTACTTACTCTCTTCAGCCTGACGGGCTGCGGTCTGAAAGGTCCGCTCTATTTCCCGCCTGCAGATAAAAACGCACCGCCGCCGACCAAACCGGTAGAGACGCAAACGCAATCCACGGTGCCGGATAAAAACGATCGCGCCACTGGCGATGGTCCATCCCAGGTGAATTACTAAAAGTCAGTTTCTGTACCCGCGTGATTGGAGTAAATGATGCAGTTCTCGAAAATGCATGGCCTTGGCAACGATTTTATGGTCGTCGACGCGGTAACGCAGAATGTCTTTTTTTCACCGGAGCTGATTCGTCGCCTGGCGGATCGGCACCTGGGGGTAGGGTTTGACCAGCTGCTGGTGGTTGAGCCGCCGTATGATCCTGAACTGGATTTTCACTATCGCATTTTCAATGCTGATGGCAGTGAAGTGGCGCAGTGCGGCAACGGTGCGCGCTGCTTTGCCCGTTTTGTGCGCCTGAAAGGGCTGACCAATAAGCGCGATATCCGCGTCAGCACCGCCAACGGGCGGATGGTTCTGACCGTCACCGATGATGATCTGGTCCGCGTAAATATGGGCGAACCCAACTTCGAACCTTCCGCTGTGCCGTTTCGCGCTAACAAAGCGGAAAAGACCTATATTATGCGCGCCGCCGAGCAGACAATCTTATGCGGCGTGGTGTCGATGGGAAATCCGCATTGCGTGATTCAGGTCGATGATGTCGATACCGCGGCGGTAGAAACGCTTGGTCCTGTTCTGGAAAGCCACGAGCGTTTTCCGGAGCGAGCCAATATCGGTTTTATGCAAGTGGTTAAGCGCGAGCATATTCGTTTACGCGTTTATGAGCGTGGGGCAGGAGAAACCCAGGCCTGCGGCAGCGGCGCGTGTGCGGCGGTTGCAGTAGGGATTCAGCAAGGTTTGCTGGCCGAAGAAGTACGCGTGGAACTCCCCGGCGGTCGTCTTGATATCGCCTGGAAAGGTCCGGGTCACCCGTTATATATGACTGGCCCGGCGGTACATGTCTACGACGGATTTATTCATCTATGAAGCAACCAGGGGAAGAACTGCAG
Source organism: Escherichia sp. Lx600-2 (assembly GCF_036662595.1). NCBI lineage: Bacteria > Pseudomonadati > Pseudomonadota > Gammaproteobacteria > Enterobacterales > Enterobacteriaceae > Escherichia > Escherichia sp. Lx600-2. Next base: position 48,003 of record NZ_JAYQWM010000011.1, read on the forward strand.
GAAACACTCACGGAGCTTGATGACCGGGCGGTTGTCGATTATCTGATTAAAAATCCTGAGTTTTTTATCCGCAATGCGCGCGCAGTAGAAGCGATACGTGTGCCGCATCCGGTACGCGGCACCGTTTCGTTGGTCGAGTGGCACATGGCCCGCGCACGTAATCATATTCATGTTCTGGAAGAGAACATGGCGCTGTTGATGGAACAGGCTATCGCCAACGAAGGCCTGTTTTATCGCCTACTCTACCTGCAGCGCAGTCTCACCGCCGCCAGCAGTCTCGACGATATGCTGATGCGCTTTCACCGCTGGGCGCGCGATCTTGGCCTGGCAGGTGCGAGTCTGCGCCTGTTTCCGGATCGCTGGCGCTTAGGTGCGCCGTCGAACCACACTCATCTGGCATTAAGCCGTCAGTCTTTCGAACCGCTGCGTATTCAGCGTCTGGGGCAGGAGCAGCACTATCTTGGGCCGCTTAACGGACCAGAGCTGCTGGTGGTGCTACCGGAAGCGAAAGCGGTGGGATCGGTGGCGATGTCGATGCTGGGAAGCGATGCTGATTTGGGTGTCGTGCTGTTTACCAGTCGCGATGCCAGTCACTATCAACAAGGGCAGGGAACGCAGTTACTTCATGAAATTGCGCTGATGTTGCCGGAGCTTCTGGAGCGTTGGATTGAACGCGTATGACCGATTTACACACCGATGTAGAACGCTACCTACGTTATCTGAGCGTGGAGCGTCAGCTTAGCCCGATAACCCTACTTAACTACCAGCGTCAGCTTGAGGCGATCATCAATTTTGCCAGCGAAAACGGCCTGCAAAGCTGGCAAAAATGCGATGCAGCGATGGTACGCAATTTTGCTGTACGCAGTCGCCGTAAAGGGCTGGGAGCAGCAAGCCTCGCGTTACGGCTTTCTGCGCTACGTAGCTTTTTTGACTGGCTGGTCAGCCAGAACGAACTCAAAGCTAACCCGGCGAAAGGAGTTTCGGCACCGAAAGCGCCGCGTCATCTGCCGAAAAACATCGACGTCGACGATATGAATCGGCTGCTGGATATTGATATCAACGATCCCCTCGCTGTACGCGACCGTGCAATGCTGGAAGTGATGTACGGCGCGGGTCTGCGTCTTTCCGAGCTGGTGGGGCTGGATATCAAACACCTCGACCTGGAGTCCGGCGAAGTGTGGGTGATGGGAAAAGGCAGCAAAGAGCGCCGCCTGCCGATTGGTCGCAACGCTGTGGCGTGGATTGAGCACTGGCTTGATTTGCGCGACCTGTTTGGTAGCGAAGACGACGCGCTTTTTCTGTCGAAACTGGGCAAGCGTATCTCCGCGCGTAATGTGCAGAAACGCTTTGCCGAATGGGGCATAAAACAAGGGCTGAATAATCACGTTCACCCGCATAAATTACGTCACTCGTTCGCTACGCATATGCTGGAGTCGAGCGGCGATCTTCGTGGTGTGCAGGAGCTGCTGGGTCATGCCAACCTCTCCACCACGCAAATCTATACTCATCTTGATTTTCAACACCTTGCCTCGGTGTACGATGCGGCGCATCCACGCGCCAAACGGGGGAAATAATGCGTTTTTACCGGCCTTTGGGGCGCATCTCGGCGCTCACCTTTGACCTGGATGATACCCTTTACGATAACCGTCCGGTGATTTTGCGCACCGAGCGAGAGGCGCTTACCTTTGTGCAAAATTATCATCCGGCGCTGCGCAGCTTCCAGAATGAAGATCTGCAACGCCTGCGCCAGGCGGTACGGGAAGCAGAACCCGAGATTTATCACGACGTGACGCGTTGGCGTTTTCGTTCGATTGAACAAGCGATGCTCGACGCCGGGCTGAGTGCCGAAGAAGCCAGTGCAGGCGCACACGCAGCAATGATTAACTTTGCCAAATGGCGCAGCCGAATCGACGTCCCGCAGCAAACCCACGACACCTTAAAACAGCTGGCGAAGAAATGGCCGCTGGTGGCGATCACCAACGGTAACGCCCAGCCGGAACTGTTTGGTTTGGGGGATTATTTTGAGTTTGTGCTGCGCGCTGGCCCGCACGGGCGCTCAAAACCGTTCAGCGATATGTACTTTCTGGCGGCGGAAAAACTCAACGTGCCGATCGGCGAGATCTTACATGTTGGGGACGATCTCACCACTGACGTGGGTGGGGCAATTCGCAGCGGAATGCAGGCTTGTTGGATCAGACCGGAAAATGGCGATCTGATGCAAACCTGGGACAGCCGTTTACTGCCGCATCTGGAAATTTCCCGGTTGGCATCTCTGACCTCGCTGATATAATCAGCAAATCTGTATATATACCCAGCTTTTTGGCGGAGGGCGTTGCGCTTCTCCGCCCAACCTATTTTTACGCGGCGGTGCCAATGGACGTTTCTTACCTGCTCGATAGCCTTAATGACAAACAGCGCGAAGCGGTGGCCGCGCCACGCAGCAACCTTCTGGTGTTGGCGGGCGCGGGCAGTGGTAAGACGCGCGTACTGGTGCATCGTATCGCCTGGCTGATGAGCGTGGAAAACTGCTCGCCGTATTCGATTATGGCGGTGACGTTTACCAACAAAGCGGCGGCGGAGATGCGCCATCGTATCGGGCAACTGATGGGCACCAGCCAGGGCGGCATGTGGGTCGGCACCTTCCACGGGCTGGCGCACCGTTTGCTGCGTGCGCACCATATGGACGCCAATCTGCCGCAGGATTTCCAGATCCTCGACAGTGAAGACCAGCTACGCCTGCTTAAGCGTCTGATCAAAGCCATGAACCTCGACGAGAAGCAGTGGCCGCCGCGCCAGGCAATGTGGTACATCAACAGCCAGAAAGATGAAGGCCTGCGTCCGCATCATATTCAAAGCTACGGTAATCCGGTGGAGCAGACCTGGCAGAAGGTGTATCAGGCGTATCAGGAAGCGTGTGACCGCGCGGGCCTGGTGGACTTCGCCGAGCTGCTGCTGCGCGCTCACGAGTTGTGGCTTAACAAGCCGCATATCCTGCAACACTACCGCGAACGTTTTACCAACATCCTGGTGGACGAATTCCAGGATACCAACAACATTCAGTACGCGTGGATCCGCCTGCTGGCGGGCGACACCGGCAAAGTGATGATCGTCGGTGATGACGACCAGTCAATCTACGGCTGGCGCGGGGCGCAGGTGGAGAATATTCAGCGTTTCCTTAATGATTTCCCCGGTGCCGAAACTATTCGTCTGGAGCAAAACTACCGCTCTACCAGCAATATTCTGAGCGCCGCTAACGCCCTGATTGAAAACAATAACGGGCGTCTGGGTAAAAAACTGTGGACCGATGGCGCGGACGGTGAGCCTATTTCCCTCTATTGCGCTTTTAACGAACTCGATGAAGCGCGTTTTGTGGTTAACCGCATCAAAACCTGGCAGGACAACGGCGGAGCGCTTACCGAGTGCGCCATTCTCTACCGCAGCAACGCCCAGTCGCGGGTGCTCGAAGAGGCGTTATTGCAGGCCAGTATGCCGTACCGTATTTACGGCGGGATGCGCTTCTTCGAACGCCAGGAAATCAAAGATGCGCTCTCGTATCTGCGCCTGATTGCCAACCGCAACGACGACGCGGCCTTTGAGCGTGTGGTGAATACGCCAACGCGGGGTATTGGTGACCGGACGCTGGACGTGGTACGTCAGACATCGCGCGATCGCCAGTTAACACTCTGGCAGGCATGTCGCGAACTGTTGCAGGAAAAAGCCCTCGCCGGACGTGCTGCCAGCGCCTTACAGCGGTTTATGGAACTGATCGACGCCTTAGCGCAGGAAACTGCCGATATGCCGCTGCATGTACAGACTGACCGGGTAATTAAAGACTCCGGCCTGCGTACCATGTACGAGCAGGAGAAGGGCGAAAAAGGTCAGACGCGTATCGAAAACTTAGAGGAACTGGTGACGGCAACGCGCCAGTTCAGCTACAACGAAGAAGACGAAGATTTAATGCCGCTGCAGGCGTTCCTCTCCCATGCGGCACTGGAAGCGGGCGAGGGGCAGGCGGATACCTGGCAGGACGCGGTGCAGTTGATGACGCTACACTCGGCGAAAGGGCTGGAGTTCCCGCAGGTGTTTATCGTCGGTATGGAAGAGGGCATGTTCCCAAGCCAGATGTCGCTGGATGAAGGCGGTCGTCTGGAAGAAGAACGCCGTCTGGCCTACGTTGGCGTAACCCGCGCGATGCAGAAACTGACGCTGACCTACGCGGAAACTCGCCGTCTGTATGGCAAAGAGGTTTACCATCGCCCGTCGCGCTTTATCGGTGAGTTGCCGGAAGAGTGTGTGGAAGAGGTGCGCCTGCGCGCCACGGTAAGCCGCCCGGTCAGCCATCAGCGTATGGGTACGCCGATGGTCGAGAACGACAGCGGCTACAAGCTCGGCCAGCGTGTACGCCACGCTAAGTTTGGTGAAGGCACCATCGTCAATATGGAAGGCAGCGGTGAACATAGCCGTTTGCAGGTGGCGTTCCAGGGCCAGGGAATCAAATGGCTGGTGGCGGCTTACGCCCGGCTGGAGACGGTATAACGTTGCCGGATGCGGTGCGCCACACCGCATCCGGCATCAGCACCTTACTTAGCGCACTTCTTCACATCAATATTCCAGTCAGCACCAGACGCAACCTGATGTTTCTGCGCGAAATTATCCATATTCAGCGCCACGGAAACATTCAATAAGCTGTTCAGATACACCATCGGCTGACCTTCCGGCACATCGCCGAAGCTTGCGACATACGGCATTTTCCCTTCGTATTTTTGCTGGGAACCTTCGGAAATGGTTACACACAACGTGTCGTTGAGTTTGATTCCTGCCTGTTTCAGCAACTCGTCGCTGATATTGCTCCAGACGTTGCCGTACTGAATATCGAGAATCGGGATATTGCCCTTCACTTCACCTTTTGTTGCTTTGGCTTTCTGATAAGAAAGTTCGACAACTTTTGCAGGAAGCTCTGGCCCCACCTGTTCGAACGTGATCGCTCCGGAAGCCAGGCGTGCACCGGTGTAGGCATACACGTCACGACCGTGGAAGGTATATGACTTTTCGGAACCTTTCAGGCGGTTGGTTTTTTCATCGATTTGCCGGACGCTCTCAATACCCAGCGATTCCGCCACCAAAATGAGCGTACCGTTATCTGGTGAAACGAAGTATTGACCGTTTTTGGTTTTCAGCACTACCGATTTACGGTCTGTACCTACACCTGGATCGACCACGCTAACAAACACCGAACCTTGTGGCCAATAACTGGCGGTCTGATACAGGCGGTAAGCGCCTTCCCAGATGTTATACGGTGGAATTTCGTGTGTTAAATCAAAGATTTTAAGATTATGGTCAACACCGAATGCGACCCCTTTCATCGCCGAGACGGCACCATCTTTCAGGCTAAAATCAGTTTGTAAAATCAAAGCGTTATCCGCATAAGCGGATGATGATCCCAGACACGTTAATAAAAATAACGTTGCGAGCGTTTTTTTCATTTTTGTTTCCCTTCATTTATCTGATGATTTTCCAGCTGTGTAGCCAGCCCCAGTTTGTCTGGCCTCCTCGAGTGTACAATGCTTAACCTTTCCGCTCGACGGAAATCATGGTGACAAAAGGATAGCGTTGCCACGGGATTGCCCCGCCTTTCATATACATATGTGAAATCGTGCCATCAAGATAAAGCAGCTGCTCAACGTTCAGTTTCGCTTTGGCATAACAGGCAAAATCATAAAAATTTGTCGCCTGCTGGCTCAACAAAAACACGGCATTCCCATGTTTATTAATCCCAACACCGTTACGAATTTTACGTGAGGCGACGTTGGGATGAATACGCGGATTAATTACACCGTTTTCCATCAACATTGGCCCTGACTGCACCGCAAACTGAATCTCTTTACTGGCTTTAAAGGCATCCAGACGAACGATGCCGACTTTATCTCCCGCGACATAAAACACGCCGCCAGGACGGATAAAGAAATTCCCTTCACCTGAAGCGAGATTTAACGCCACCTTCTGCTGACCGTTTTCGATGTACAAACCGAGCGGCGCATAGCTTTCATCATAGATGCCGCCGTTCATCGCCATCTGCACCTGACCCTGACTATTAATATTCGCCAGCAGAGCATGTAACGTTCCCCACGCTTCGCCATTGGCTTTTTGCCAGTACATTTTCACCCGCTCTGTTTGAGGATTAACGGTATACGCCTGTACGGTCAGCGTCGGATCTGAGAGTGCGCAATCATCAGCGGCAACAGCAAACAAGGGAAGTAAGGTGAGGGCGAGAAAAATCCGTTTGAGATTCAAGGTGATCATTCCTTTACCAATGAGTAGCCGATGCGCCATTATAGGTCCTGGATGTGGGATTTTTTTATCCTGTTAGCGACCTTGACGAGTACCAAAAAGCGCGAAGTTCAACTATTGTTCTGTGGTGTTCTGTTGCGTGTTGACGGCAAAATTTTGCTGGCGTAACATGCGCGCACGATCACTCTAAGAGGACATTCGCCTTGGACACACCCAGTAGATACTGGCTCACTATCCTGTCATCCAGGATCAACTCCTAAGGCTATCCCTTTTTGCTGATAGCCTTAGCGGTTGTCAGCGACCTCAATTTTTCCCGTCGCGCTGAGTCAGGCTGTTTAATGGTCTGAAACCCAATTTGTTTCTGTGTGCCCACCGAACTGTCCGATATTTTAAGCATTGGGAGTCCCGGTCATGCTGAGCGCATTTCAACTGGAAAATAACCGACTGACCCGGCTGGAAGTCGAAGAGTCACAACCCCTTGTAAATGCAGTATGGATTGATCTTGTCGAACCGGACGACGACGAGCGACTGCGCGTACAATCTGAACTTGGTCAGAGCCTGGCAACCCGCCCGGAACTGGAAGACATCGAAGCATCGGCACGTTTCTTTGAAGACGACGACGGCCTGCATATTCACTCCTTCTTCTTCTTTGAAGATGCGGAAGATCACGCCGGTAACTCCACTGTGGCATTTACCATCCGTGATGGTCGTCTGTTTACTCTGCGTGAGCGTGAACTGCCCGCTTTTCGTCTATATCGTATGCGTGCCCGTAGCCAGTCGATGGTAGACGGTAACGCCTACGAGTTGCTGCTGGATTTGTTCGAAACCAAAATCGAACAGTTGGCAGATGAAATTGAAAATATCTATAGCGACCTGGAGCAATTGAGCCGGGTGATTATGGAAGGGCATCAGGGCGATGAGTACGACGAGGCGCTCTCCACTCTGGCGGAACTGGAAGATATCGGCTGGAAAGTTCGCCTGTGTCTGATGGATACCCAGCGCGCTCTCAACTTCCTGGTGCGTAAAGCGCGTTTACCGGGTGGGCAACTGGAGCAGGCGCGTGAAATCCTGCGAGATATCGAATCCCTGCTGCCGCATAACGAATCCCTGTTCCAGAAGGTGAACTTCCTGATGCAGGCGGCAATGGGTTTTATCAACATCGAGCAGAACCGCATCATCAAAATTTTCTCGGTGGTATCCGTCGTGTTCCTGCCGCCAACGCTGGTTGCTTCCAGCTACGGGATGAACTTTGAGTTTATGCCAGAACTGAAGTGGAGTTTCGGCTACCCAGGCGCGATTATCTTTATGATCCTCGCGGGCCTGGCACCGTATCTGTACTTTAAGCGGAAGAACTGGTTGTAAAAAACGAGAGCGGTGGTTTAGCCTGGCTAAGCCACCTCTTATTCAAAGGCTCCAGGTATTTAACCCTTTTACTTCTTTCTCATAGAACCATTTGTTCGTGTTAACAGCAACATAGGCTGCTACGGCAATTCCCAGAATGTTAACGCCAATTAGTGCACCAACAAATAGAGATAGAATACCAAGTAATAGAACTATAATTGCTTTTTTCCATAACCCCAGGACAAATAAATATATCCAGGAACAGAAGAAAGCAATGAAATTCATTTGAATAGTTAAGCGTTGTCTTACTTTTAATGCTTTAAATGCTGCTTTATATTCTGGTGTTGCCCCCCAGAATCCAGGAAAACCATGTTGATCATAAAAATTAAATCGGTATTTCCATTTTTCACTTAATGAACCATCGTTCATATATTCCTTACTTATAAATACTCCATAACTATTGTTTTGATGAATCAGTAGGTGCAAGCATTAGCATACTGAAAGTGGAAAAATAACAAATTAAAAAAATCATCGAACCATTGCCTGAACAGGCAAAATCTTCGGCTATCATTGTGATGATAGAGATGATATATACTGCTAATGTACCAAAAACATAAGTTTTTATATAGACGAAACCACTATCACGGAGTCGCTGGCAATTCATGTTGATGACGAGATAATGGAGTACGATGGTAGAGACTATAACAAGAAAACCTGCTTCCCCATCGTTAAAAAAGATAATAAGAAAGGCAAAAATGAAATTTATTAAAATAAATGAAAATATATAACGACGTCTGGAAATCTTGCCGTTAGATGTTGGGATAAATATACGTAACATAAATTTCACATCCTTGTATGAGTCTCCGGTCAGCATGGCAATATGCCCACTCTCATGCAAGAGTCGGCATATTTTTTCAGAATATATTTATTTTTTATTTGGACGTTCTACGCTGCGTATAAATCGCATCCATCACAAAAATTGCCAGCGCCACCCAAATAAAGGTGAAAGTCACCATCTTATCGGCACCCGGTTTTTCACCATAAAACGTCACAGCCAGCAGGAACATCAGCGTCGGGCCAATGTACTGGAAAAAGCCTAACGTTGAGAGACGCAGGCGTGTCGCAGCTGCAGTAAAACACAACAGCGGTACGGTAGTGACAATACCGGCGGCGATCAGCAGTAAATTCAGCGATATCGGGTTTTGCCCCATATGGCTGGTTGAGCTATCGGCAATAGCAAACAGGTAAATTGCCGCCACGGGCAGCAGCCACATAGTTTCGATTAACATGCCGGTTTGCGCTTCAACGGCAATCTTCTTGCGTACCAGACCGTAGAAGGCAAAACTAAATGCCAGTCCCAGCGCGATGATCGGCAGTGAACCAAAAGTCCAGAGCTGAACCAACACGCCACATATCGCCAGAATCACCGCCAGCCATTGCATCCGGCGGAATCGCTCGCCGAGGAAAATCATCCCCAGCACAATGTTCACCAGCGGGTTAATAAAGTAACCAAGGCTCGCTTCCAGCATATGGTGATTGTTCACCGCCCAGATAAACAGTAGCCAGTTGCCACCAATCAGCACGGCAGAGACTGCCAGCATAAAAATTTTCTGTGGCGTCTGAATCAGCGTTTTTAAATAGGACCACTGGCGGCAAATGCTCATCAGCACCACCATAAAGAAAAACGACCAGATCACGCGATGCGTCAGGATTTCATCGGCGGGCACGTAGTAAATCAACTTGAAGTACGCTGGGGCTATACCCCAAATAAAATAAGCGGCAAGAGCGAGTAATACGCCCTGCCGCGTTTGTTTTGCATCCATCGGGAATACTCATTTTTAATTGGTAACAGCAGTTTACCTGCTTTTATGTCTTCAACCTACCATATAGGTGGCGGTGGCACTGGCAATATAAAGCTGTTCTTCATTGTGTAATTCAACGCGGGCGACGGCGACTTTATTGCCTGCACGCAACAGACTACTGGTAGCAGTAAAACGCTCGCCCCTGCCTGGGCGCAGATAATCAACGCGAAGATCAATGGTCCCCATCCGCGATAGCCGCTGGCGTAGTTCATCTTCACTGATGGTTTCGTGGCGGGTTAAGGTACTTCCCACGCACACCAGACCGGCGGCGACATCCAGCGCCGACGCAATGACCCCGCCGTGCAAAATGCTTTGCGCCCAGTTACCCACCATCATTGGCTGATTTTTAAAGGCCAGCTGTGCGAACTCTTTTTCGTAACGCTCCAGCTCCATCCCTAACGCGCGGTTAAATGGCATGTGATAAACAAACATCTCACCCACTAATTTCAGGGCTTGTTCAGCGGTCAGTACGGCAGACATATCATCCTTACACTTCATTGGTTAATGAAATGTTGATTTTATGCTTCTTTGTTGTTGGTTTCTACTTTAGGAAGGGATAACTAACGGCAATGGAGTTAAGTATGTAAAATAGCCCGCAGAAAAACATTCACCTTATCAATAATTCGTTACGGAGAACACGACCGATGCGGACTCTGCAGGGCTGGTTGTTGCCGGTGTTTATGTTGCCTATGGCAGTATATGCACAAGAGGCAACGGTGAAAGAGGTGCATGACGCGCCAGCGGTGCGTGGCAGTATTATCGCCAATATGCTGCAGGAGCATGACAATCCGTTCACGCTCTATCCTTATGACACCAACTACCTCATCTACACCCAAACCAGCGATCTGAACAAAGAAGCGATTGCCAGTTACGACTGGGCGGAAAATGCGCGTAAGGATGAAGTAAAGTTTCAGTTGAGCCTGGCATTTCCGCTGTGGCGTGGGATTTTAGGCCCGAACTCGGTGTTGGGTGCGTCTTATACGCAAAAATCCTGGTGGCAACTGTCCAATAGCGAAGAGTCTTCACCGTTTCGTGAAACCAACTACGAACCGCAATTGTTCCTCGGTTTTGCCACCGATTACCGTTTTGCAGGTTGGACGCTGCGCGATGTGGAGATGGGGTATAACCACGACTCTAACGGGCGTTCAGACCCGACCTCCCGCAGCTGGAACCGCCTTTATACTCGCCTGATGGCAGAAAACGGTAACTGGCTGGTAGAAGTGAAGCCGTGGTATGTGGTGGGTAATACTGACGATAACCCGGATATCACCAAATATATGGGTTACTACCAGCTTAAAATCGGCTATCACCTCGGTGATGCGGTGCTCAGTGCGAAAGGACAGTACAACTGGAACACCGGCTACGGCGGTGCGGAGTTAGGCTTAAGTTACCCGATCACCAAACATGTGCGCCTTTATACTCAGGTTTACAGCGGCTATGGCGAATCGCTCATCGACTATAACTTCAACCAGACCCGTGTCGGTGTGGGGGTTATGCTAAACGATTTGTTTTGATGAACGGTTGAGTGGTTGGCAAATCTGGAATCCAGCATCCAGGATTACCCTCTCAGAGACTAAAAGCATTGCAGTTTCTCGCGCAGGCGCTGAAAATAGCGCCTGTTTTTATTTCAGGCAATCGGGGTGAATGTGGCGCAGGCGGAAGTGTTGAATCTGGAGTCCGGAGCTAAACAGGTTTTACAAGAAACCTTTGGCTACCAACAGTTTCGCCCCGGCCAGGAAGAAATTATCGACACTGTGCTTTCCGGTCGCGATTGCCTGGTCGTCATGCCCACCGGTGGCGGAAAATCCCTTTGCTATCAAATTCCTGCCTTATTGCTAAACGGCCTTACCGTGGTTGTTTCACCGCTGATTTCGTTGATGAAAGATCAGGTGGATCAACTGCAAGCCAACGGCGTGGCGGCGGCGTGCCTTAACTCGACGCAAACCCGCGAACAGCAACTTGAAGTGATGACAGGCTGCCGCACCGGGCAAATTCGTCTGCTTTATATCGCCCCGGAACGCCTGATGCTGGATAACTTTCTTGAGCATCTGGCGCACTGGAATCCGGTGTTATTAGCCGTTGATGAAGCGCACTGTATCTCCCAATGGGGCCACGATTTCCGCCCGGAATATGCCGCGCTCGGTCAGTTGCGCCAGCGGTTCCCGACGCTGCCGTTTATGGCGCTGACCGCCACAGCCGACGACACCACGCGCCAGGATATCGTGCGCCTGCTGGGGCTGAACGATCCGCTGATTCAAATCAGCAGTTTTGACCGTCCGAATATTCGCTACATGCTGATGGAGAAATTCAAACCGCTCGATCAGTTGATGCGCTACGTGCAGGAACAGCGCGGTAAGTCCGGCATTATCTACTGCAACAGCCGGGCGAAAGTAGAAGACACCGCTGCGCGCCTGCAAAGCAAGGGTATTAGCGCGGCGGCCTATCATGCCGGGCTGGAAAATAATGTCCGCGCCGACGTGCAGGAGAAATTCCAGCGCGATGACTTGCAAATTGTGGTGGCGACGGTGGCGTTCGGCATGGGCATCAATAAACCAAACGTTCGCTTCGTGGTCCACTTTGATATTCCGCGCAATATCGAATCCTATTATCAGGAAACCGGTCGCGCCGGGCGTGATGGCCTGCCTGCGGAAGCGATGTTGTTTTACGATCCAGCTGATATGGCGTGGCTGCGCCGTTGTCTGGAAGAGAAGCCGCAGGGGCAGTTGCAGGATATCGAGCGCCACAAACTCAATGCGATGGGCGCGTTTGCCGAAGCGCAAACTTGCCGTCGTCTGGTATTGCTGAACTATTTTGGCGAAGGGCGTCAGGAGCCGTGCGGGAACTGCGATATCTGCCTCGATCCGCCGAAACAGTACGACGGTTCAACCGATGCTCAGATTGCCCTTTCCACCATTGGTCGTGTGAATCAGCGGTTTGGGATGGGTTATGTGGTGGAAGTGATTCGTGGTGCTAATAACCAGCGTATCCGCGACTATGGTCATGACAAACTGAAAGTCTATGGCATGGGCCGTGATAAAAGCCATGAACATTGGGTGAGCGTGATCCGCCAGCTGATTCACCTCGGCCTGGTGACGCAAAATATTGCCCAGCATTCTGCCCTACAACTGACAGAGGCCGCGCGCCCGGTGCTGCGCGGCGAATCCTCTTTGCAACTTGCCGTGCCGCGTATCGTGGCGCTCAAACCGAAAGCGATGCAGAAATCGTTCGGCGGCAACTATGATCGCAAACTGTTCGCCAAATTACGCAAACTGCGTAAATCGATTGCCGATGAAAGCAATGTCCCGCCGTACGTGGTGTTTAACGACGCAACCTTGATTGAGATGGCTGAACAGATGCCGATCACCGCCAGCGAAATGCTCAGCGTTAACGGCGTTGGGATGCGCAAGCTGGAACGCTTTGGTAAACCGTTTATGGCGCTGATTCGTGCGCATGTCGACGGCGACGACGAAGAGTAGTCAGCAGCATAAAAAAGTGCCAGGATGAAGACTCCGTAAACGTTTCCCCCGCGAGTCAAATGTATGTTGATGTTATTTCTCACCGTCGCCATGGTGCACATTGTGGCGCTTATGAGTCCCGGTCCCGATTTCTTTTTTGTCTCTCAGACCGCTGTCAGTCGTTCCCGTAAAGAAGCGATGATGGGCGTGCTGGGTATTACCTGCGGCGTTATGGTTTGGGCAGGGATTGCGTTGCTTGGCCTGCATTTGATTATCGAAAAAATGGCCTGGCTGCATACGCTGATTATGGTTGGCGGTGGCCTGTATCTCTGCTGGATGGGTTACCAGATGCTGCGCGGCGCGCTGAAAAAAGAGGCGGTTTCTGCACCTGCGCCACAGGTCGAGCTGGCGAAAAGTGGGCGCAGTTTCCTGAAAGGTTTACTGACCAATCTCGCTAATCCGAAAGCGATTATCTACTTTGGCTCGGTGTTCTCATTGTTTGTCGGTGATAACGTTGGCACTACCGCGCGCTGGGGCATTTTTGCGCTGATCATTGTCGAAACACTGGCGTGGTTTACCGTCGTTGCCAGCCTGTTTGCCCTGCCGCAAATGCGCCGTGGTTATCAACGTCTGGCGAAGTGGATTGATGGTTTTGCCGGGGCGTTATTTGCCGGATTTGGCATTCATTTGATTATTTCGCGGTGATGCCAGACGCGTCTTCAGAGTAAGTCGGATAAGGCGTTTACGCCGCATCCGACATTATTTTTCACGCATGCCTCGCCGATGCTAACAGCGCTCCCACCAGCATAAACAACGAGCCGAAAATCTTATTCAGCGCCTTCATCTGCTTTGGTCCTTTAATCCATAGAGCAATCCGTTGAGCAAGGGTGGCGTAACCGATCATCACAATAATATCGACCACAATAGTGGTGACGCCGAGCACGATATACTGCATCAGTTGCGGCTGTTGCGGCATGATGAATTGCGGAAATAGCGCCGCCAGAAACACAATACTTTTGGGATTGGTGAGATTCACAAAAACTGCGCGCTGGAACAAATGTCGACGCGATTGAGTAGAGGCCAGCGATTTAAGATCAATTGCGCCAGCGGCGCGCCATTGCTGTATTCCCAGCCAAATCAAGTAAGCCGCGCCTGCCCACTTCAACACTTCAAACGCAATCACTGAGCGGGAAAATAGCGTCCCCAACCCCACGCCAACCAGCACAATATGAATCGCCAGTCCGGTCTGAAGCCCAGCAATAGACGCCACCGCGCCGCGATAACCGTGGTTGAGCGAGGTGGTCATAGTGTTGATTGCACCAGAGCCTGGCGACAGGCTTAAAATGATCGATGTCAGCAGGTAGGCAAACCACCATTCTAAGGTCATGATGAACTCCCGGTGTGTCTATTTTTGTGCCACAATACGCTACTGTCGCAGCGTTGTGTCAGGCACGCTAAAAAAAACGATTTTACGTGGTTTAAGAGGCAGATTACCCGATGTTTCAGCAGCAAAAAGACTGGGAAACAAGAGAAAACGCGTTTGCTGCTTTTACCATGGGACCGCTGACTGATTTCTGGCGTCAGCGTGATGAAGCAGAGTTTACTGGTGTGGATGACATTCCGGTGCGCTTTGTCCGTTTTCGCGCACAGCACCATGACCGGGTGGTAGTCATCTGCCCGGGGCGTATTGAGAGCTACGTAAAATATGCGGAACTGGCCTACGATTTGTTCCATTTGGGGTTTGATGTCTTAATCATCGACCATCGCGGGCAGGGACGTTCCGGTCGCCTGTTAGCCGATCCGCATCTCGGGCATGTTAATCGCTTTAATGATTATGTTGATGATCTGGCGGCATTCTGGCAACAGGAGGTCCAGCCCGGTCCGTGGCGTAAACGCTATATACTGGCACATTCGATGGGCGGTGCGATCTCCACATTATTTCTGCAACGCCATCCAGGTGTATGTGACGCCATTGCGCTAACTGCGCCAATGTTTGGGATCGTGATTCGTATGCCGTCATTTATGGCACGGCAGATCCTCAACTGGGCCGAAGCGCATCCACGTTTCCGTGATGGCTATGCAATAGGCACCGGGCGCTGGCGCGCGTTGCCGTTTGCTATCAACGTACTGACCCACAGCAGACAGCGATATCGACGTAACTTACGCTTCTATGCTGATGACCCAACGATTCGCGTCGGTGGGCCGACCTACCATTGGGTACGCGAAAGTATTCTGGCTGGCGAACAGGTGTTAGCCGGTGCGGGTGATGACGCCACGCCAACGCTTCTCTTGCAGGCTGAAGAGGAACGCGTGGTGGATAACCGCATGCATGACCGTTTTTGTGAACTCCGCACCGCCGCGGGCCATCCTGTCGAAGGAGGACGGCCGTTGGTAATTAAAGGTGCTTACCATGAGATCCTTTTTGAAAAGGACGCAATGCGCTCAGTCGCGCTCCACGCCATCGTTGATTTTTTCAACAGGCATAACTCACCCAGCGGAAACCGCTCTACAGAGGTTTAAATTTCTTATGTACCAGGTTGTTGCGTCTGATTTAGATGGCACGTTACTTTCTCCCGACCATACGTTATCCCCTTACGCCAAAGAAACTCTGAAGCTGCTCACCGCGCGCGGCATCAACTTTGTGTTTGCGACCGGTCGTCACCACGTTGATGTGGGGCAAATTCGCGATAATCTGGAGATTAAGTCTTACATGATTACCTCCAATGGTGCGCGCGTTCACGATCTGGATGGTAATCTGATTTTTGCTCATAACCTGGATCGCGACATTGCCAGCGATCTGTTTGGCGTAGTCAACGACAATCCGGACATCATTACTAACGTTTATCGCGACGACGAATGGTTTATGAATCGCCATCGCCCGGAAGAGATGCGCTTTTTTAAAGAAGCGGTGTTCAAATATGCGCTGTATGAGCCTGGATTACTGGAGCCGGAAGGCGTCAGCAAAGTGTTCTTCACCTGCGATTCCCATGAACAACTGCTGCCGCTGGAGCAGGCGATTAACGCTCGTTGGGGCGATCGCGTCAACGTCAGTTTCTCTACCTTAACCTGTCTGGAAGTGATGGCGGGCGGCGTTTCAAAAGGCCATGCGCTGGAAGCGGTGGCGAAGAAACTGGGCTACAGCCTGAAGGATTGTATTGCGTTTGGTGACGGGATGAACGATGCCGAAATGCTGTCGATGGCGGGGAAAGGCTGCATTATGGGCAGTGCGCACCAGCGTCTGAAAGACCTTCATCCCGAGCTGGAAGTGATTGGTACTAATGCCGACGACGCGGTGTCGCATTATCTGCGTAAACTCTATTTATCGTAATCGTTCTTTATTTGGTCAGTTGTCAACCTGATACTTCGCTACAATGGATACTCGTTAATCAAAGAGTTTTCCATTGTGGCGCTACTTATCATCACCACGATTCTGTGGGCCTTCTCCTTTAGCTTTTATGGCGAGTACCTTGCGGGGCACGTCGATAGCTATTTTGCGGTGCTGGTGCGCGTTGGCCTGGCGGCACTCGTTTTTCTGCCGTTTCTGCGTACCCGTGGCAATAGCCTGAAAACAGTCGGCCTGTATATGCTGGTGGGCGCGATGCAGCTCGGCGTGATGTATATGCTGAGTTTCCGCGCTTATCTCTACCTGACGGTTTCCGAACTGCTGCTGTTCACCGTACTGACGCCGCTCTACATCACGCTGATTTATGACATCATGAGTAAGCGCCGTCTGCGCTGGGGATATGCTTTTAGTGCCTTGTTGGCGGTGATTGGTGCCGGGATTATTCGCTATGATCAGGTCACCGACCATTTCTGGACTGGCTTGTTGCTGGTGCAACTCTCCAATATCACTTTTGCCATCGGCATGGTGGGTTACAAACGCCTGATGGAAACTCGCCCGATGCCGCAGCATAACGCCTTTGCGTGGTTCTATCTTGGCGCGTTCCTGGTGGCGGTAATTGCATGGTTCTTGCTGGGAAATGCGCAGAAAATGCCGCAAACCACGTTGCAATGGAGCATTCTGGTGTTTCTTGGCGTGGTGGCTTCCGGGATTGGCTACTTTATGTGGAACTACGGCGCGACGCAGGTGGACGCCGGAACGCTGGGCATTATGAATAATATGCACGTTCCGGCAGGGCTGCTGGTAAACCTGGCTATCTGGCACCAACAGCCGCACTGGCCAACGTTTATTACAGGCGCGCTGGTGATCCTGGCCTCACTGTGGGTGCATCGTAAGTGGGTCGCTCCGCGCTCTTCACAAACGGCAGATGATCGCAGGCGTGATTGCGCGCTGAGCGAATAAATGCTTCTGTAATCGGCTGACGCTGCTCGCCATCGCGCACGGCGGCGTACAGCCGGCTCCACAAGCCTTCGCCCAGGGTTTTTGTCACCACCAGATCCTGGCGCTCAAAACTCTCTACTACCCAATGTGGTAGCGCGGCAATACCCATCCGCGCGGCAACCATCTGAATCAACAATAAGGTGTTATCGACGCTTTTCAGTGACGGGCTGACGCCTGCCGGCTGAAGAAAATGCCGCCAGACATCCAGTCGGCTACGCTGCACCGGATAAATCAACAGCGTCTCGCTGGCGAGATCTTCCGGTGTAATACGCGTTTTTGCCGCCAGTGGATGGTCAGGTGCTAACACCAGGCGTACTTCATAATCGAACATCGGCGAATAATGCAGGCCACTGCGCGGCAGGATATCGGAGGTCATCACCAGATCCAGCTCGCCCTGTTGCAACGCGGGCTGCGGGTCAAACGTCACGCCCGATTTAAAATCCATCTCTACCTGCGGCCAGTTCTTATGGAAATTTTCTAACGCGGGTGTCAGCCACTGAATACAGCTATGGCACTCAATGGCAATGCGCAGACGCGTCTGCTGCGGTTCATTGCAGGCTTGCAGTGCCTGGCTGATTTGCGGCAGCACCTGGTTTGCCAGTTGCAACAGGATTTCTCCCTGCGGTGTAAAGCGTAGCGGCTGGCTCTTACGCACAAATAGCCGGAAGCCAAGGCGTTGTTCCAGATCGCTAAACTGGTGAGACAGGGCGGATTGCGTCTGATGCAACGTCGCCGCAGCGGCTGCGAGAGAGCCGCAGTTCCGCAACGCTTGTAGCGTTTTCAGGTGTTTTACTTCGATCATGAAAGTCCTTCACTTCGGCATGAATAATTTGCGCTTGAGGAATATACAGTAACCGCCAATTATGGATGTGTAAACATCTGGACGGCTAAAATCCTTCGTCTTTTAAATTTATGGTGCGTTGGCTGCGTTTCTCCACCCCGGTCACTTACTTCAGTAAGCTCCCGGGGATGAATAAACTTGCCGCCTTCCCTAAATTCAAAATCCATAGGATTTACATATAATTAGAGGAAGAAAAATGACAATATTGAATCACACCCTCGGTTTCCCTCGCGTTGGCCTGCGTCGCGAGCTGAAAAAAGCGCAAGAGAGTTATTGGGCGGGGAACTCCACGCGTGAAGAACTGCTGGCGGTAGGGCGTGAATTGCGTGCTCGTCACTGGGATCAACAAAAGCAAGCGGGTATCGACCTGCTGCCGGTGGGCGATTTTGCCTGGTACGATCATGTACTGACCACCAGTCTGCTGCTGGGTAACGTTCCAGCGCGTCATCAGAACAAAGATGGTTCGGTAGATATCGACACCCTGTTCCGTATTGGTCGTGGACGTGCGCCGACTGGCGAACCTGCGGCGGCAGCGGAAATGACCAAATGGTTTAACACCAACTATCACTACATGGTGCCGGAGTTCGTTAAGGGCCAACAGTTCAAACTGACCTGGACGCAGCTGCTGGAGGAAGTGGACGAGGCGCTGGCGCTGGGCCACAAGGTGAAACCTGTGCTGCTGGGGCCGGTTACCTGGCTGTGGCTGGGGAAAGTGAAAGGTGAACAGTTTGATCGCCTGAGCCTGCTGAACGACATTCTGCCGGTTTATCAGCAAGTGCTGGCAGAACTGGCGAAACGCGGTATTGAGTGGGTACAGATCGACGAACCCGCGCTGGTACTGGAACTACCACAGGCGTGGCTGGACGCATACAAACCCGCTTACGACGCGCTCCAGGGACAGGTGAAACTGCTGCTGACCACCTATTTTGAAGGCGTAACGCCAAATCTCGACACGATTACTGCGCTGCCTGTTCAGGGGCTGCATGTGGACCTTGTACATGGTAAAGATGACGTTGTTGAACTGCACAAGCGCCTGCCTTCTGACTGGCTGCTGTCTGCGGGTCTGATCAATGGTCGTAACGTCTGGCGCGCCGATCTTACTGAGAAATATGCGCAAATTAAGGACATTGTCGGCAAACGTGATTTGTGGGTGGCATCTTCCTGCTCGTTGCTGCACAGCCCCATCGACCTGAGCGTGGAAACGCGTCTTGATGCAGAAGTGAAAAGCTGGTTTGCCTTCGCCCTACAAAAATGCCATGAACTGGCACTGCTGCGCGATGCGCTGAACAGTGGTGACACGGCAGCTCTGGCAGAGTGGAGCGCCCCAATTCAGGCGCGTCGTCACTCTACTCGTGTACATAATCCGGCGGTAGAAAAGCGTCTGGCGGCGATCACCGCCCAGGACAGCCAGCGTGCGAATGTCTATGAAGTGCGTGCTGAAGCCCAGCGTGCGCGTTTTAAACTGCCAGCGTGGCCGACCACCACGATTGGTTCCTTCCCGCAAACCACGGAAATTCGTACCCTGCGTCTGGATTTCAAAAAGGGCAATCTCGACGCCAATAACTACCGCACGGGCATTGCGGAACATATCAGGCAGGCCATTGTTGAACAGGAACGTTTGGGACTGGATGTGCTGGTACATGGCGAGGCCGAGCGTAATGACATGGTGGAATACTTTGGCGAGCACCTCGACGGGTTTGTCTTTACGCAAAACGGTTGGGTACAGAGCTACGGTTCCCGCTGCGTGAAGCCACCGATTGTTATTGGTGACGTTAGTCGCCCGGCACCGATTACCGTGGAGTGGGCGAAGTATGCGCAATCGCTGACTGATAAACCGGTGAAAGGGATGCTGACTGGCCCGGTGACCATTCTCTGCTGGTCGTTCCCGCGTGAAGATGTCAGCCGTGAAACTATCGCCAAACAAATTGCGCTGGCGCTGCGTGATGAAGTGGCGGACCTGGAAGCCGCAGGAATTGGCATCATCCAGATTGATGAACCGGCGCTGCGCGAAGGTTTACCGCTGCGTCGTAGCGACTGGGATGCATATCTCCAGTGGGGCGTGGAGGCCTTCCGTATCAACGCCGCCGTGGCGAAAGATGACACACAAATCCACACTCACATGTGTTATTGCGAGTTCAACGACATCATGGATTCGATTGCGGCACTGGATGCAGACGTCATCACCATCGAAACCTCGCGTTCCGACATGGAGTTGCTGGAGTCGTTTGAAGAGTTTGATTATCCGAATGAAATCGGTCCAGGCGTCTATGACATTCACTCGCCAAACGTACCGAGCGTAGAATGGATTGAAGCCTTGCTGAAGAAAGCGGCAAAACGCATTCCGGCAGAGCGCCTGTGGGTCAACCCGGACTGTGGCCTGAAAACGCGCGGCTGGCCAGAAACCCGCGCGGCACTGGCGAACATGGTGCAGGCGGCGCAGAACTTGCGTCGGGGGTAAAATCCAAACCGGGTGGTAATACCACCCGGTCTTTTCTCATTACAGCGACTTCTTCCCACCATACTGCTTAAACCATTCCAGCATACGCTGCCAGCCATCTTTCGCAGATTCGGCATGATAGCTCGGGCGATAATCAGCGTTGAATGCATGCCCGGCGTCCGGGTACACGATAATCTCTGCTTTCGCATTAGCAGCCCGCAGCGCCTGGCGCATGGTTTCAACGCTCTCCTGCGGAATACTGTTATCCAGACCGCCATATAAGCCGAGAACCGGCGCGTTAAGATCGGTTGCGATATCAACAGGTTGTTTCGGTGAATTCAGCGACTTATCGCCCGTCAGTTTGCCGTACCACGCCACTGCGGCTTTTAGCTGTGGATTATGCGCGGCATACAGCCAAGTGATACGTCCACCCCAGCAGAATCCGGTGATCATTAAACGATGAACATCGCCGCCGTTGCGGGAAGCCCAACTGGCGACATGATCGAGATCGGCCAGCACCTGCGAGTCAGGCACTTTTGCTACCAGACCGCTAAGCAACGTGGGGATATCGGCAAAATCATTCGGATCGCCTTCGCGGAAGTAAAGTTCAGGTGCGATAGCCAGATACCCCTCCAGCGCCAGACGGCGACAAATGTCGCGGATATGTTCATGCACGCCAAAAATTTCCTGCACTACAATGACCACTGGCAGTGGGCCATCGCTTTGCTTTGGTCTGGCATGGTAAGCAGGCATGTTATCCCCTTGTGAAGGGATAGAGGTGAAGCCCGCCACAATCGCGTCGTCCGGGGTCTGAACGATGGTCGAAGCGAGAGGCGATGCAGCAGGTGCAAATCCAGATTGTTGTGTTGTTGCCATGGTATTCTCCGTACCCTTATAAAAATGTTGCGCAATGTTAACTATAGTCAGCATGCAACAAATCACATTGCCTGAATCGGCTCATCTTTTATGCAGTCCTGCAGAATGAAGAGTGATTTATGTGATTTGCATCACTTTTGGTGGGTAAATTTATGCAACGCATTTGCGTCATGGTGATGAGTATCACGAAAAAATGTTAAACCCTTCGGTAAAGTGTCTTTTTGCTTCTTCTGACTAAACCGATTCACAGAGGAGTTGTATATGTCCAAGTCTGATGTTTTTCATCTCGGCCTCACTAAAAACGATTTACAAGGGGCTACGCTTGCCATCGTCCCTGGCGACCCGGATCGTGTGGAAAAGATCGCCGCGCTGATGGATAAGCCGGTTAAGCTGGCATCTCACCGCGAATTCACTACCTGGCGTGCAGAGCTGGATGGTAAATCTGTTATCGTCTGCTCTACCGGTATCGGCGGCCCGTCTACCTCTATTGCTGTTGAAGAGCTGGCACAGCTGGGCATTCGCACCTTCCTGCGTATCGGTACAACGGGCGCTATTCAGCCGCATATTAATGTGGGTGATGTCCTGGTTACCACGGCGTCTGTCCGTCTGGATGGCGCGAGCCTGCACTTCGCACCGCTGGAATTCCCGGCTGTCGCTGATTTCGAATGTACGACTGCGCTGGTTGAAGCTGCGAAATCCATTGGCGCGACAACTCACGTTGGCGTGACAGCTTCTTCTGATACCTTCTACCCAGGTCAGGAACGTTACGATACTTACTCTGGTCGCGTAGTTCGTCACTTTAAAGGTTCTATGGAAGAGTGGCAGGCGATGGGCGTAATGAACTATGAAATGGAATCTGCAACCCTGCTGACCATGTGTGCAAGTCAGGGCCTGCGTGCCGGTATGGTAGCGGGTGTTATCGTTAACCGCACCCAGCAAGAGATCCCGAATGCTGAGACGATGAAACAAACTGAAAGCCAAGCGGTGAAAATCGTGGTGGAAGCGGCGCGTCGTCTGCTGTAATTCTCTTCTCCTGTCTGAAGGCCGACGCGTTCGGCCTTTTGTATTTTTGCGTAGCGCCTCGCAGGAAATGCCTTTCCAACTGGACGTTTGTACAGCACAATTCTATTTTGTGCGGGTAAGTTGTTGCGTCAGGAGGCGTTGTGGATTTCTCAATCATGGTTTACGCAGTTATTGCGTTGGTGGGTGTGGCAATTGGCTGGCTGTTTGCCAGTTATCAACATGCGCAGCAAAAAGCCGAGCAATTAGCTGAACGTGAAGAGATGGTCGCGGAGTTAAGCGCGGCAAAACAACAAATTACCCAAAGCGAGCACTGGCGTGCAGAGTGCGAGTTACTCAATAACGAAGTGCGCAGCCTGCAAAGTATTAACACCTCTCTGGAGGCCGATCTGCGTGAAGTAACCACGCGGATGGAAGCCGCACAGCAACATGCTGACGATAAAATTCGCCAGATGATTAACAGCGAGCAGCGCCTCAGTGAGCAGTTTGAAAACCTCGCCAACCGTATTTTTGAGCACAGCAATCGCCGGGTTGATGAGCAAAACCGTCAGAGTCTGAACAGCCTGTTGTCGCCGCTACGTGAACAACTGGACGGTTTCCGCCGTCAGGTTCAGGACAGCTTCGGTAAAGAAGCACAAGAACGCCATACCCTGACCCACGAAATTCGCAATCTCCAGCAACTCAACGCGCAAATGGCCCAGGAAGCGATCAACCTGACGCGCGCGCTGAAAGGCGACAATAAAACCCAGGGCAACTGGGGCGAGGTAGTATTGACGCGGGTGCTGGAGGCTTCCGGTCTGCGTGAAGGGTATGAATATGAAACCCAGGTCAGCATCGAAAATGACGCCCGCTCGCGGATGCAGCCGGATGTCATCGTGCGGCTGCCGCAGGGAAAAGATGTGGTGATCGACGCCAAAATGACGCTGGTCGCCTATGAACGCTATTTTAACGCCGAAGACGACTACACCCGCGAAAGCGCGCTACAGGAACATATCGCGTCGGTGCGTAACCATATCCGTTTGCTGGGACGCAAAGATTATCAACAGCTGCCGGGGCTGCGAACTCTGGATTACGTGCTGATGTTTATTCCCGTTGAACCCGCTTTTTTACTGGCGCTTGACCGCCAGCCGGAGCTGATCACCGAAGCGTTGAAAAACAATATCATGCTGGTTAGCCCGACTACGCTGCTGGTGGCGCTGCGCACTATCGCCAACCTGTGGCGTTATGAGCATCAAAGCCGCAACGCCCAGCAAATCGCCGATCGTGCCAGCAAGCTGTACGACAAGATGCGTTTGTTCATCGATGACATGTCCGCGATTGGTCAAAGTCTCGACAAAGCGCAGGATAACTATCGGCAGGCAATGAAAAAACTCTCTTCAGGGCGCGGAAATGTGCTGGCGCAGGCAGAAGCGTTTCGCGGTTTAGGAGTAGAAATTAAACGCGAGATTAATCCGGATTTGGCTGAACAGGCGGTGAGCCAGGATGAAGAGTATCGACTTCGGTCGGTTCCGGAGCAGCCGAATGATGAAGCTTATCAACGCGATGATGAATATAATCAGCAGTCGCGCTAGCCCATTGGGAGTAGTTAAGCCGGGTAGAAATCTAGGGCATCGACGCCCAATCTGTTACACTTCTGGAACAATTTTTTGATGAGCAGGCATTGAGATGGTGGATAAGTCACAAGAAACGACGCACTTTGGTTTTCAGACCGTCGCGAAGGAACAAAAAGCGGATATGGTCGCCCACGTTTTCCATTCCGTGGCATCAAAATACGATGTCATGAATGATTTGATGTCATTTGGTATTCATCGTTTGTGGAAGCGATTCACGATTGATTGCAGCGGCGTACGCCGTGGGCAGACCGTGCTGGATCTGGCTGGTGGCACCGGCGACCTGACAGCGAAATTCTCCCGCCTGGTCGGAGAAACTGGCAAAGTGGTCCTTGCTGATATCAATGAATCCATGCTCAAAATGGGCCGCGAGAAGCTGCGTAATATCGGTGTGATTGGCAACGTTGAGTATGTTCAGGCGAACGCTGAGGCGCTGCCGTTCCCGGATAACACCTTTGATTGCATCACCATTTCGTTTGGCCTGCGTAACGTCACCGACAAAGATAAAGCACTGCGTTCAATGTATCGCGTGCTGAAACCCGGCGGCCGCCTGCTGGTGCTTGAGTTCTCGAAGCCAATTATCGAGCCGCTGAGCAAAGCCTATGATGCATACTCCTTCCATGTGCTGCCGCGTATTGGCTCACTGGTCGCGAACGACGCCGACAGCTACCGTTATCTGGCAGAATCCATCCGTATGCATCCCGATCAGGATACCCTGAAAGCCATGATGCAGGATGCCGGATTCGAAAGTGTCGACTACTACAATCTGACGGCAGGGGTTGTGGCGCTGCATCGTGGTTATAAGTTCTGACAGGAGACCGGAAATGCCTTTTAAACCTTTAGTGACGGCAGGAATTGAAAGTCTGCTCAACACCTTCCTGTATCGCTCACCCGCGCTGAAAACGGCCCGCTCGCGTCTGTTGGACAAAGTGCTGCGCGTGGAGGTAAAAGGCTTTTCGACGTCATTGATTCTGGTGTTCAGCGAACGCCAGGTTGATGTACTGGGCGAATGGGCAGGCGATGCTGACTGCACCGTTATCGCCTACGCCAGTGTGTTGCCGAAACTTCGCGATCGCCAGCAGCTTGCCGCCCTGATTCGCAGTGGTGAGCTGGAAGTGCAGGGCGATATTCAGGTGGTGCAAAACTTCGTTGCGCTGGCAGATCTGGCAGAGTTCGACCCTGCGGAACTGCTGGCCCCTTATACCGGTGATATCGCCGCTGAAGGAATCAGCAAAGCCATGCGCGGAGGCGCAAAGTTCCTGCATCACGGCATTAAGCGCCAGCAACGTTATGTGGCGGAAGCCATTACTGAAGAGTGGCGTATGGCACCCGGTCCGCTTGAAGTGGCCTGGTTTGCGGAAGAGACGGCTGCCGTCGAGCGTGCTGTTGATGCCCTGACCAAACGGCTGGAAAAACTGGAGGCTAAATGACGCCAGGTGAAGTACGGCGCCTATATTTCATCATTCGCACTTTTTTAAGCTACGGACTTGATGAACTGATCCCCAAAATGCGTATCACCCTGCCGCTACGGCTATGGCGATACTCATTATTCTGGATGCCAAATCGGCATAAAGACAAACCTTTAGGTGAGCGACTACGACTGGCCCTGCAAGAACTGGGGCCGGTATGGATCAAGTTCGGGCAAATGTTATCAACCCGCCGCGATCTTTTTCCGCCGCATATTGCCGATCAGCTGGCGTTATTGCAGGACAAAGTTGCTCCGTTTGATGGCAAGCTGGCGAAGCAGCAGATTGAATCTGCAATGGGCGGCTTGCCGGTAGAAGCGTGGTTTGACGATTTTGAAATCAAGCCGCTGGCTTCTGCTTCTATCGCCCAGGTTCATACCGCGCGATTGAAATCGAATGGTAAAGAGGTGGTGATTAAAGTCATCCGCCCGGATATTTTGCCGGTTATTAAAGCGGATCTGAAACTTATCTACCGTCTGGCTCGCTGGGTGCCGCGTTTGCTGCCGGATGGTCGCCGTCTGCGCCCAACCGAAGTGGTGCGCGAGTACGAAAAGACCTTGATTGATGAACTGAATTTGCTGCGGGAATCTGCCAACGCCATTCAGCTTCGGCGCAATTTTGAAGACAGCCCGATGCTCTACATCCCGGAAGTTTACCCTGACTATTGTAGTGAAGGGATGATGGTGATGGAGCGCATTTACGGCATTCCGGTGTCTGATGTTGCGGCGCTGGAGAAAAACGGCACTAACATGAAATTGCTGGCGGAACGCGGCGTGCAGGTGTTCTTCACTCAGGTCTTTCGCGACAGCTTTTTCCATGCCGATATGCACCCTGGCAACATCTTCGTAAGCTATGAACACCCGGAAAACCCGAAATATATCGGCATTGATTGCGGGATTGTTGGCTCGCTAAACAAAGAAGATAAACGCTATCTGGCAGAAAACTTTATCGCCTTCTTTAATCGCGACTATCGCAAAGTGGCAGAGCTACACGTCGATTCTGGCTGGGTGCCACCAGATACCAACGTTGAAGAGTTCGAATTTGCCATTCGTACGGTCTGTGAACCTATCTTTGAGAAACCGCTGGCCGAAATTTCGTTTGGACATGTACTGTTAAATCTGTTTAATACGGCGCGTCGCTTCAATATGGAAGTGCAGCCGCAACTGGTGTTACTCCAGAAAACCCTGCTCTACGTCGAAGGGGTAGGACGCCAGCTTTATCCGCAACTCGATTTATGGAAAACGGCGAAGCCTTTCCTGGAGTCGTGGATTAAAGATCAGGTCGGTATTCCTGCGCTGGTGAGAGCATTTAAAGAAAAAGCGCCGTTCTGGGTCGAAAAAATGCCAGAACTGCCTGAACTGGTTTACGACAGTTTGCGCCAGGGCAAGTATTTACAGCACAGTGTTGATAAGATTGCCCGCGAGCTTCAGTCAAATCATGTACGTCAGGGACAATCGCGTTATTTTCTCGGAATTGGCGCTACGTTAGTATTAAGTGGCACATTCTTGTTGGTCAGCCGACCTGAGTGGGGGCTGATGCCCGGCTGGTTAATGGCAGGTGGTCTGATCGCCTGGTTTGTCGGTTGGCGCAAAACACGCTGATTTTTTCATCGCTCAAGGCGGGCCGTGTAACGTATAATGCGGCCTTGTTTAATCATCATCTACCACAGAGGAACATGTATGGGTGGTATCAGTATTTGGCAGTTATTGATTATTGCCGTCATCGTTGTACTGCTTTTTGGCACCAAAAAGCTCGGCTCCATCGGTTCCGATCTTGGTGCGTCGATCAAAGGCTTTAAAAAAGCAATGAGCGATGATGAACCAAAGCAGGATAAAACCAGTCAGGATGCTGATTTTACTGCGAAAACTATCGCCGATAAGCAGGCGGATACGAATCATGAACAGGCTAAAACAGAAGACGCGAAGCGCCACGATAAAGAGCAGGTGTAATCCGTGTTTGATATCGGTTTTAGCGAACTGCTATTGGTGTTCATCATCGGCCTCGTCGTTCTGGGGCCGCAACGACTGCCTGTGGCGGTAAAAACGGTAGCGGGCTGGATTCGCGCGTTGCGTTCACTGGCGACAACGGTGCAGAACGAACTGACCCAGGAGTTAAAACTCCAGGAGTTTCAGGACAGTCTGAAAAAGGTTGAAAAGGCGAGCCTCACTAACCTGACGCCCGAACTGAAAGCGTCGATGGATGAACTACGCCAGGCCGCGGAGTCGATGAAGCGTTCCTACGTTGCAAACGATCCAGAAAAGGCGAGCGATGAAGCGCACACCATCCATAACCCGGTGGTGAAAGATAATGAAGCTGCGCATGAGGGCGTAACGCCTGCCGCTGCACAAACGCAGGCCAGTTCGCCGGAACAGAAGCCAGAAACCACGCCAGAGCCGGTGGTAAAACCTGCTGCGGACGCTGAACCGAAAACCGCTGCACCTTCCCCTTCGTCGAGTGATAAACCGTAAACATGTCTGTAGAAGATACTCAACCGCTTATCACGCATCTGATTGAGCTGCGTAAGCGTCTGCTGAACTGCATTATCGCGGTGATCGTGATATTCCTGTGTCTGGTCTATTTCGCCAATGACATCTATCACCTGGTATCCGCGCCATTGATCAAGCAGTTGCCGCAAGGTTCAACGATGATCGCCACCGACGTGGCCTCGCCGTTCTTTACGCCGATCAAGCTGACCTTTATGGTGTCGCTGATTCTGTCAGCGCCGGTGATTCTCTATCAGGTGTGGGCATTTATCGCCCCAGCGCTGTATAAGCATGAACGTCGCCTGGTGGTGCCGCTGCTGGTTTCCAGCTCTCTGCTGTTTTATATCGGCATGGCGTTCGCCTACTTTGTGGTCTTTCCGCTGGCATTTGGCTTCCTTGCCAATACCGCGCCGGAAGGGGTGCAGGTATCCACCGACATCGCCAGCTATTTAAGCTTCGTTATGGCGCTGTTTATGGCGTTTGGTGTCTCCTTTGAAGTGCCGGTGGCAATTGTGCTGCTGTGCTGGATGGGGATTACCTCGCCAGAAGACTTACGCAAAAAACGCCCGTATGTGCTGGTTGGTGCATTCGTTGTCGGGATGTTGCTGACGCCGCCGGATGTCTTCTCGCAAACGCTGTTGGCGATCCCGATGTACTGTCTGTTTGAAATCGGTGTCTTCTTCTCACGCTTTTACGTTGGTAAAGGGCGAAATCGGGAAGAGGAAAACGACGCTGAAGCAGAAAGCGAAAAAACTGAAGAATAAATTCAACCGCCCGTCAGGGCGGTTGTCATATGGAGTACAGGATGTTTGATATCGGCGTTAATTTGACCAGTTCGCAATTTGCGAAAGACCGTGATGATGTTGTAGCGCGCGCTTTTGACGCGGGAGTTAATGGGCTACTCATCACCGGCACTAACCTGCGTGAAAGCCAGCAGGCGCAAAAGCTGGCGCGTCAGTATTCGTCCTGTTGGTCAACGGCGGGCGTACATCCTCACGACAGCAGCCAGTGGCAAGCTGCGACTGAAGAAGCGATTATTGAGCTGGCCGCGCAGCCAGAAGTGGTGGCGATTGGTGAATGTGGTCTCGACTTTAACCGCAACTTTTCGACGCCGGAAGAGCAGGAACGCGCTTTTGTTGCCCAGCTACGCATTGCCGCAGATTTAAACATGCCGGTATTTATGCACTGTCGCGATGCCCACGAGCGGTTTATGACATTGCTGGAGCCGTGGCTGGATAAACTGCCTGGTGCGGTTCTTCATTGCTTTACCGGCACACGCGAAGAGATGCAGGCGTGCGTGGCGCATGGAATTTATATCGGCATTACCGGTTGGGTTTGCGATGAACGACGCGGACTGGAGCTGCGGGAACTTTTACCGTTGATTCCGGTGGAAAAATTACTGATCGAAACTGATGCGCCGTATCTGCTCCCTCGCGATCTCACGCCAAAGCCATCATCCCGGCGCAACGAGCCAGCCCATCTGCCCCATATTTTGCAACGTATTGCGCACTGGCGTGGAGAAGATGCCGCATGGCTGGCTGCCACCACGGATGCTAATGTCAAAACACTGTTTGGGATTGCGTTTTAGAGTTTGCGGAACTCGGTGTTCTTCACACTGTGCTTAATCTCTTTATTAATAAGATTAAGCAATAGCATGGAGCGAGTCTCACCATCGGGTTCGGTGAAAATGGCCTGAAAGCCTTCGAACGCGCCTTCGGTAATAATCACCTTATCACCCGGATAAGGGGTTGCCGGATCGACAATGTCTTTCGGTTTATATACCGATAGCTGATGAATCACCGCCGATGGGACTATCGCTGGCGACGCGCCAAAGCGCACGAAGTGGCTGACACCGCGGGTCGCGTTGATAGTCGTGGTATGAATCACTTCTGGATCAAATTCCACAAACAGGTAGTTGGGGAACAATGGCTCACTGACTGCAGTACGTTTGCCACGCACGATTTTTTCCAGGGTGATCATCGGTGCCAGGCAATTCACAGCCTGTCTTTCGAGGTGTTCCTGGGCACGTTGAAGTTGCCCGCGCTTGCAGTACAGTAAATACCAGGATTGCATAATGACTCTTATCCGTTTAATCGGGGCGCAAGGATAGCAAAAGCTTTACGCTAAGTTAATTATATTCCCCGGTTTGCGTTATACCGTCAGAGTTCACGCTAATTTAACAAATTTACAGCATCGCAAAGATGAACGCCGTATAATGGGCGCAGATTAAGAGGCTACAATGGACGCCATGAAATATAACGATTTACGCGACTTCTTGACGCTGCTTGAACAGCAGGGTGAGCTAAAACGTATCACGCTCCCGGTGGATCCGCATCTGGAAATCACTGAAATTGCTGACCGCACTTTGCGTGCCGGTGGGCCTGCGCTGTTATTCGAAAACCCTAAAGGCTACTCAATGCCGGTGCTGTGCAATCTGTTCGGTACGCCAAAGCGCGTGGCGATGGGCATGGGGCAGGAAGATGTTTCGGCGCTGCGTGAAGTTGGTAAATTATTGGCGTTTCTGAAAGAGCCGGAGCCGCCAAAAGGTTTCCGCGACCTGTTTGATAAACTGCCGCAGTTTAAGCAAGTATTGAACATGCCGACAAAGCGGCTGCGCGGTGCGCCTTGCCAACAAAAAATCGTCTCTGGCGATGACGTCGATCTCAATCGCATTCCCATTATGACCTGCTGGCCGGAAGATGCCGCGCCGCTGATTACCTGGGGGCTGACCGTAACGCGCGGCCCGCATAAAGAGCGGCAGAATCTGGGCATTTATCGCCAGCAGCTGATTGGTAAAAACAAACTGATTATGCGCTGGCTGTCGCATCGCGGCGGCGCGCTGGATTATCAGGAGTGGTGTGCGGCGCATCCGGGCGAACGTTTCCCGGTTTCTGTGGCGCTGGGTGCCGATCCCGCCACGATTCTCGGTGCAGTCACCCCCGTTCCGGATACGCTTTCAGAGTATGCGTTTGCCGGATTGCTACGCGGCACCAAAACCGAAGTAGTAAAGTGTATCTCCAATGACCTTGAAGTGCCCGCCAGTGCGGAGATTGTGCTGGAAGGGTATATCGAACAAGGCGAAACTGCGCCGGAAGGGCCGTATGGCGACCACACCGGTTACTATAATGAAGTCGATAGTTTCCCGGTATTTACCGTGACGCATATTACCCAGCGTGAAGATGCGATTTACCATTCCACCTATACCGGGCGTCCGCCAGATGAGCCCGCGGTGCTGGGTGTCGCACTGAACGAAGTGTTTGTGCCGATTCTGCAAAAACAGTTCCCGGAAATTGTCGATTTTTACCTGCCGCCGGAAGGCTGCTCTTATCGCCTGGCGGTAGTGACAATCAAAAAACAGTACGCCGGACACGCGAAGCGCGTCATGATGGGCGTCTGGTCGTTCTTACGCCAGTTTATGTACACTAAATTTGTGATCGTTTGCGATGATGACGTTAACGCACGCGACTGGAACGATGTGATTTGGGCGATTACCACCCGTATGGACCCAGCGCGGGATACTGTTCTGGTAGAAAATACGCCTATTGATTATCTGGATTTTGCCTCGCCTGTCTCCGGGCTGGGTTCAAAAATGGGGCTGGATGCCACGAATAAATGGCCGGGGGAAACCCAGCGTGAATGGGGACGTCCCATCAAAAAAGATCCAGATGTTGTCGCACATATTGACGCCATCTGGGATGAACTGGCTATTTTTAACAACGGTAAAAGCGCCTGATGCGCGTTTGTTTTGCCCTATTTATCGATCCGACAGAGAAAGCGCATGACAACCTTAAGCTGTAAAGTGACCTCGGTAGAAGCTATCACGGATACCGTATATCGTGTCCGCATCGTGCCAGACGCGGCCTTTTCTTTTCGTGCTGGTCAGTATTTGATGGTAGTGATGGATGAGCGCGACAAACGTCCGTTCTCAATGGCCTCGACGCCGGATGAAAAAGGGTTTATCGAGCTGCATATTGGCGCTTCTGAAATCAACCTTTACGCGAAAGCAGTCATGGACCGCATCCTCAAAGATCATCAAATCGTGGTCGATATTCCCCACGGAGAAGCGTGGCTGCGCGATGATGAAGAGCGTCCGATGATTTTGATTGCGGGCGGCACCGGGTTCTCTTATGCCCGCTCGATTTTGCTGACAGCGTTGGCGCGTAACCCAAACCGTGATATCACCATTTACTGGGGCGGGCGTGAAGAGCAGCATCTGTATGATCTCTGCGAGCTTGAGGCGCTTTCGTTGAAGCATCCTGGTCTGCAAGTGGTGCCGGTGGTTGAACAACCGGAAGCGGGCTGGCGTGGGCGTACTGGCACCGTGTTAACGGCGGTATTGCAGGATCACGGTACGCTGGCAGAGCATGATATCTATATTGCCGGACGTTTTGAGATGGCGAAAATTGCCCGTGACCTGTTTTGCAGTGAGCGTAATGCGCGGGAAGATCGCCTGTTTGGCGATGCGTTTGCATTTATCTGAGATATAAAAAAACCCGCCCCTGACAGGCGGGAAGAACGGCAACTAAAACTTTATTCAGTGGCATTTAGATCTATGTCGCATCCGGCATTCGGCACACGATGCCTGATGCGACGCTGGCGCGTCTTATCAGGCCTACATTGGTGCCGGATCGGTAGACCGGATAAGGCGTTCACGCCGCATCCGGCAAGTGGTTAAACCCGCTCAAACACCGTCGCAATACCCTGACCCAGACCGATACACATCGTCGCCAGACCAAACTGAACGTCTTTGTGTTCCATCAGATTCAGCAGCGTGGTGCTGATACGCGCACCGGAACAACCCAGCGGATGACCCAGCGCGATCGCGCCACCGTTGAGGTTGATCTTCTCGTCAATCTGCTCAATTAGTCCCAGATCTTTAATACATGGCAGGATCTGCGCGGCAAAGGCTTCATTCATTTCAAACACGCCGATATCACTGACAGAAAGCCCCGCTTTTTTCAGCGCCAGCTTCGAGGCCGGAACCGGGCCGTAACCCATGATCGATGGGTCACAACCAACGACCGCCATCGAACGCACACGAGCGCGCGGCTTAAGACCTAATTCATGGGCGCGGCTTTCACTCATCACCAGCATGGCAGCTGCGCCATCGGAAAGTGCAGAAGATGTGCCCGCCGTTACCGTACCGTTTACTGGATCAAACGCCGGACGCAGCGTGGCGAGGGCTTCCACGGTGGTTTCCGGGCGAATCACTTCGTCGTAATTAAACTGCTTCAGGACGCCGTCGGCATCGTGACCACCAGTTGGGATGATTTCATTTTTAAATGCGCCCGACTGCGTGGCGGCCCAGGCGCGGGCGTGTGACCGCGCGGCAAAGGCATCCTGCATTTCACGGCTGATACCGTGCATACGCGCCAGCATTTCTGCCGTTAAGCCCATCATGCCCGCCGCTTTGGCGACATTGCGGCTCAGGCCAGGGTGAAAATCGACGCCGTGACTCATCGGCACATGGCCCATATGCTCCACGCCGCCAACCAGACATGCCTGCGCATCGCCGGTCATGATCATTCGTGCTGCGTCATGCAGTGCCTGCATGGATGAACCACACAAGCGATTGACAGTAACCGCCGGGACAGAGTGCGGCACTTCTGCCAGCAGCGCCGCGTTACGGGCGATATTAAAACCCTGCTCCAGCGTCTGCTGCACACAACCCCAGTAAATATCGTCGAGGGCCGCCGCTTCCAGCGCCGGGTTACGCGCCAGCAGGCTACGCATTAAATGAGCGGAGAGATCTTCTGCACGCACGTTACGAAAAGCACCGCCCTTCGAACGGCCCATCGGGGTGCGAATTGCATCGACAATGACAACCTGTTCCATTGTGACTCCTTAAGCCGTTTTCAGGTCGCCAACCGGACGGGCTGGCTCAACCGGGGGATAGTACGGTTCATTATGACGCGCTTTATTACGCAGACCTTCCGGCACTTCATACAGCGGGCCGAGGTGCTGATATTGCTGTGCCATATCGAGGTATTTCGCGCTGCCGAGGGTGTCCAGCCAGCGGAACGCGCCGCCGTGGAACGGAGGGAAGCCCAGGCCGTAGACCAGCGCCATATCCGCTTCTGCCGGAGTGGCGATAATGCCTTCTTCCAGACAACGCACCACTTCGTTGACCATCGGGATCATCATGCGGGCGATAATCTCTTCTTCGCTGAAATCGCGCTTCGGCTGGCTGACTTCTGCCAGCAGGTCGTCAACAGCGGCGTCTTCTTCTTTCTTCGGCTTACCTTTGCTGTCTTCTTTATAACGCCAGAAACCGAGGCCGTTCTTCTGACCAAAGCGGTTGGCATCAAACAGCGCGTCGATGGCATCGCGATAATCTTTCTGCATCCGCTGCGGGAAGCCCGCTGCCATGACTGCCTGAGCGTGATGCGCGGTGTCAATGCCCACCACATCCAGCAGGTATGCCGGACCCATCGGCCAGCCAAACTGTTTTTCCATCACTTTGTCGATCTTGCGGAAATCCGCGCCGTCGCGCAGCAACTGGCTGAAACCGGCGAAATACGGGAACAGCACGCGGTTGACGAAGAAGCCGGGGCAGTCGTTAACCACAATCGGCGTCTTGCCCATCTTGCTCGCCCAGGCGACGACTTTCGCGATGGTTTCGTCAGAGCTTTTCTCGCCGCGAATAATTTCCACCAACGGCATCCGGTGGACCGGGTTAAAGAAGTGCATTCCGCAGAAGTTTTCCGGACGCTCCAGCGCGTTGGCCAGTTCGCTGATAGGAATGGTTGAAGTGTTAGACGCCAGCACGGTATCCGGGCGTACTTTCTGCTCGGTTTCTGCCAGTACGGCTTTTTTCACTTTCGGGTTTTCGACAACCGCTTCTACCACAACATCCACGCGGTCAAACCCGGCGTAGTCGAGCGTTGGGTGGATTGTAGAGATCACGCCAGCCAGTTTCAGACCATCGATCTTGCCGCGCTCAAGCTGCTTGTTCAGCAGTTTCGCGGCTTCGGTCATGCCGAGGGTTAACGACTTGTCGTTGATATCTTTCATGACAACCGGCACGCCTTTCCACGCAGACTGGTAAGCGATGCCGCCGCCCATAATGCCTGCGCCCAGCACAGCGGCCTGTTTCGGGGTTTCAACGTCTTTGGTGAGTTTCTTCGCTTTGCCTTTTACATATTGATCGTTAAGGAATATGCCGACCAGTGCGCGAGCTTCGTTGGTATGCGCCAGCGGGACAAAACTTTTGTTTTCCAGGTTTAGAGCTTCTTCACGACCAAAACGGGCCGCAGCTTCAATGGTTTTTACTGCGGTGATGGGGGCCGGATAATGTTTCCCCGCCGTTTGTGCGACCATCCCTTTAGCGATGGTGAAGCTCATGGTAGCTTCAATCTTGCTCAGTTTTAGCGGTTCCAGCTTCGGCTGACGTTTCGCTTTCCAGTCGAGGTCGCCGTTAATGGCCTGGCGTAAAATCGCCATCGCCCCTTCAATCAGTTTTTCTGCTTTGACTACGCCATCCACCAGACCGATTTTCAGCGCCTGATCCGCGCCGACATCTTTACCGGCGGCAATGATTTCCAGCGCACTGTCAGCGCCCAGCATACGTGGCATACGTACAGAACCGCCAAAGCCCGGCATGATGCCCAGTTTGGTTTCCGGCAGACCGATGCGCAGATCCGGCGTCGCCAGACGGTAATCGGTCGCCAGCACGCATTCGCAGCCACCGCCCAGCGCATAGCCATTGACGGCAGCAATGGTCGGCACCGGCAGATCTTCCAGGCGATTAAACACGCTATTGGCAAAGTGCAGCCACTGACTTAACTGTTCTTCAGGAACGAGGAACAGGGACAAAAATTCGGTGATATCAGCACCGACGATAAAGGCTGCTTTGTTCGAACGCAGCAGCAGCCCTTTTAGATCTGATTGCTGTTCCAGCACGCCGATGGCCTCGCCGAGGCTGGCGACGGTCGCAGTGTCGAGTTTATTAACTGAACCTGGGGCATCAAATACCAGTTCGGCAATGCCATCTTCCAGCCAGTCAAGGTACAGGGTGTCGCCTTTGTAAAGCATGTCAGTCTCCTGAATCCGCAAGGTGATCTGGTCGTACCAGATGAGTCGAAGTGTGTATTTTGTGTTAAAAATATGCAAATAAAAGATTAAAGAAATGCCGATCTGATCACGCTCGGCAGAAATCACGCTCTGGATGAACGATGTGCTAAGATGCGGAGACTTAAGGTCAAAAAAACAGAAGGGTAAAAAATGGAATCACTGGCCTCGCTCTATAAAAATCATATAGCTACCTTACAAGAACGGACTCGCGATGCGCTGGCGCGCTTCAAGCTGGATGCGTTACTTATTCACTCCGGCGAGCTGTTCAATGTTTTTCTCGACGATCATCCCTATCCGTTTAAAGTGAACCCGCAATTCAAAGCGTGGGTGCCGGTAACTCAGGTGCCAAACTGCTGGTTGCTGGTGGATGGCGTGAACAAGCCGAAACTGTGGTTTTATCTGCCGGTTGATTACTGGCACAACGTCGAACCGCTGCCGACCTCCTTCTGGACTGAAGATGTGGAAGTGATCGCGCTGCCGAAAGCCGATGGCATTGGTAGCCTGCTGCCTGCTGCGCGCGGCAATATCGGTTATATCGGTCCGGTGCCGGAGCGTGCGCTGCAACTGGGTATTGAGGCCAGCAACATCAACCCGAAAGGGGTTATCGACTACCTGCATTACTATCGCTCCTTCAAAACCGAGTACGAACTGGCCTGTATGCGTGAAGCGCAGAAAATGGCGGTCAACGGTCATCGTGCGGCAGAAGAAGCGTTCCGTTCTGGCATGAGCGAGTTCGATATCAACATTGCCTATCTGACCGCGACCGGTCATCGTGATACCGACGTACCTTACAGCAACATTGTGGCGCTTAACGAACACGCTGCGGTGCTGCATTACACCAAACTGGATCATCAGGCGCCGGAAGAGATGCGCAGCTTCCTGCTGGATGCCGGGGCCGAATATAACGGCTATGCCGCTGACCTGACCCGTACCTGGTCGGCAAAAAGTGACAACGATTACGCACAGCTGGTGAAAGACGTAAATGATGAACAACTGGCGCTGATCGCGACCATGAAAGCTGGCGTTAGCTATGTGGATTACCACATCCAGTTCCATCAGCGCATCGCCAAATTGCTGCGTAAACATCAAATCATCACCGATATGAGTGAAGAAGCGATGGTCGAAAACGATCTCACCGGACCGTTTATGCCGCACGGTATCGGCCATCCGCTGGGCCTGCAGGTGCATGACGTCGCCGGTTTTATGCAGGATGATAGCGGTACGCACCTCGCGGCACCGGCAAAATATCCGTACCTGCGCTGCACCCGTATTCTCCAGCCGGGCATGGTGTTAACCATCGAACCGGGTATCTACTTCATTGAATCGCTACTGGCACCGTGGCGTGAAGGGCAGTTCAGCAAGCACTTCAACTGGCAGAAAATTGAAGCACTGAAACCGTTCGGCGGCATTCGTATCGAAGACAACGTGGTGATCCACGAAAACAACGTGGAAAACATGACCCGGGATCTGAAACTGGCGTGATGGAAAGCTGGTTAATTCCTGCGGCACCGGTCACCGTCGTTGAAGAGATCAAAAAAAGCCGCTTCATTACGCTGTTGGCGCATACCGATGGCGTTGAGGCGGCGAAAGCGTTTGTTGAATCGGTGCGGGCAGAACATCCCGATGCCCGCCACCATTGTGTGGCGTGGGTGGCGGGTGCGCCGGATGATTCACAACAGTTGGGTTTCTCTGACGACGGGGAACCGGCGGGAACGGCAGGTAAACCGATGCTCGCCCAACTGATGGGCAGCGGCGTCGGGGAAATTACCGCCGTGGTGGTGCGCTACTACGGCGGCATATTGCTTGGCACCGGTGGGTTAGTGAAAGCGTATGGCGGCGGCGTGAATCAGGCGCTGCGCCAGCTAACGACCCAACGCAAGACGCCATTAACCGAATATACTTTGCAATGTGAATATAGTCAGTTAACCGGCATTGAAGCGTTGCTGGGGCAGTGTGACGGCAAAATTATCAACAGTGATTATCAGGCATTCGTTCTGCTGCGGGTGGCGCTTCCGGCGGCGAAAGTGGCTGAATTTTCCGCAAAGCTGGCGGATTTTAGCCGTGGTTCATTGCAATTGTTAGCGATTGAAGAATAATCCCCACTTCGTTTTGCAGAACTAAGGAAGCGGCAGAGATGCATTTTCGCGCCATTACCCGAATCGTTGGACTACTGGTCATCTTATTTTCAGGGACCATGATTATCCCTGGGCTGGTAGCACTCATCTACCGGGATGGAGCGGGCCGCGCTTTTACCCAGACCTTTTTTGTCGCCCTCGCCATTGGCTCTATGCTGTGGTGGCCGAACCGCAAAGAGAAGGGCGAACTGAAATCCCGTGAGGGGTTTCTGATAGTGGTGCTGTTCTGGACCGTGCTGGGTAGTGTCGGTGCGCTCCCTTTTATCTTCTCGGAAAGCCCGAACCTCACGATTACCGATGCGTTTTTTGAATCTTTCTCTGGCCTGACCACCACCGGGGCCACTACGCTGGTGGGGCTGGATTCGCTCCCTCATGCCATCCTCTTTTATCGCCAGATGCTGCAATGGTTTGGCGGGATGGGGATCATCGTGTTAGCGGTTGCGATACTGCCTATCCTCGGCGTGGGTGGGATGCAGCTCTATCGCGCAGAAATGCCCGGCCCGCTGAAAGATAACAAAATGCGCCCGCGAATTGCGGAAACGGCGAAAACCCTGTGGTTGATTTATGTCTTGCTGACCGTCGCCTGTGCGCTGGCGTTGTGGTTTGCCGGAATGGATGCCTTTGATGCCATCGGCCATAGCTTTGCGACTATCGCTATTGGCGGCTTCTCGACACATGATGCCAGTATCGGTTATTTCGACAGCCCGACTATTAACACTATCATTGCTATCTTCCTGCTGATCTCCGGCTGTAACTATGGTCTGCACTTTTCACTGTTAAGTGGGCGTAGTCTGAAGGTTTATTGGCGCGATCCGGAATTTCGCATGTTTATCGGCGTACAGTTTACGCTGGTGGTTATTTGTACCCTCGTACTGTGGTTTCATAATGTCTACAGTTCGGCGCTGATGACAATTAACCAGGCGTTTTTCCAGGTGGTATCGATGGCGACAACCGCCGGGTTTACGACAGACAGCATTGCCCGCTGGCCGCTCTTTTTGCCGGTACTGCTTTTATGTTCAGCTTTTATCGGCGGTTGTGCCGGGTCAACGGGCGGTGGCCTGAAAGTGATCCGCATCCTGCTGCTGTTTAAGCAGGGGAACCGTGAGCTGAAACGACTGGTGCATCCGAACGCCGTCTATAGCATTAAGCTGGGGAATCGCGCACTGCCGGAACGTATCCTCGAAGCCGTCTGGGGATTTTTCTCCGCCTATGCATTGGTGTTTATTGTCAGTATGCTGGCGATTATCGCCACGGGCGTGGATGACTTTTCTGCCTTTGCCTCGGTTGTTGCGACATTGAATAACCTGGGGCCAGGGCTTGGCGTGGTTGCTGATAACTTTACCAGCATGAACCCGGTGGCTAAATGGATCCTGATTGCCAACATGCTGTTTGGCCGCCTCGAGGTCTTTACATTGCTGGTGCTCTTTACCCCGACTTTCTGGCGTGAATGATGGAGTAATACGTGAAAACATTAATTCTTTTCTCAACAAGGGACGGACAAACGCGCGAGATTGCCTCCTACCTGGCTTCGGAACTGAAAGAACTGGGGATCCAGGCGGATGTCGCCAATGTGCACCGCATTGAAGAACCACAGTGGGAAAACTACGACCGTGTGGTCATTGGTGCTTCTATTCGCTATGGTCACTACCACTCTGCGTTCCAGGAATTTGTCAAAAAACATGCGACGCGACTGAATTCGATGCCGAGCGCCTTTTATTCCGTAAACCTGGTGGCGCGCAAACCGGAGAAGCGTACTCCACAGACCAACAGCTACGCGCGGAAGTTTCTGATGAACTCGCAATGGCGTCCCGATCGCTGCGCGGTCATTGCCGGGGCGCTGCGTTACCCACGTTATCGCTGGTACGACCGTTTTATGATCAAGCTGATTATGAAGATGTCAGGCGGTGAAACGGATACGCGCAAAGAAGTTGTCTATACCGATTGGGAGCAGGTGGCGAATTTCGCCCGAGAAATCGCCCATTTAACCGACAAACCGACGCTGAAATAAGCATAAAGAATAAAAAATGCGCGGTCGGAAAATTATTTTAAATTTCCTCTTGTCAGGCCGGAATAACTCCCTATAATGCGCCACCACTGACACGGAACAACGGCAAACACGCCGCCGGGTCAGCGGGGTTCTCCTGAGAATTCCGGCAGAGAAAGCAAAAATAAATGCTTGACTCTGTAGCGGGAAAGCGTATTATGCACACCCCGCGCCGCTGAGAAAAAGCGAAGCGGCACTGCTCTTTAACAATTTATCAGACAATCTGTGTGGGCACTCGAAGATACGGATTCTTAACGTCGCAAGACGAAAAATGAATACCAAGTCTCAAGAGTGAACACGTAATTCATTACGAAGTTTAATTCTTTGAGCATCAAACTTTTAAATTGAAGAGTTTGATCATGGCTCAGATTGAACGCTGGCGGCAGGCCTAACACATGCAAGTCGAACGGTAACAGGAAGAAGCTTGCTTCTTTGCTGACGAGTGGCGGACGGGTGAGTAATGTCTGGGAAACTGCCTGATGGAGGGGGATAACTACTGGAAACGGTAGCTAATACCGCATAACGTCGCAAGACCAAAGAGGGGGACCTTCGGGCCTCTTGCCATCGGATGTGCCCAGATGGGATTAGCTAGTAGGTGGGGTAACGGCTCACCTAGGCGACGATCCCTAGCTGGTCTGAGAGGATGACCAGCCACACTGGAACTGAGACACGGTCCAGACTCCTACGGGAGGCAGCAGTGGGGAATATTGCACAATGGGCGCAAGCCTGATGCAGCCATGCCGCGTGTATG